>JBKEBJ010000077.1:0-14777 GCA_047973105.1 Coprobacillaceae bacterium
ATATTTTTATAATCATGTTGTACCATTCGTAATTCTTGTTGAATATTTTCTAATCGACTTAAGTAGTTTTGTTGTTGTAATACTAATGCTTCTGATTCTATTATTTTTTGTTTATTAAAACCTTCTCTGGATAAGAATCCAATTAACAAAAATAGAATAATATAACCTATTAATACAAATATGATTGTTATTTCAATTGCATTAACATCATTACTCATATAAACAATATAATAATACAATAATATATCAACTAGAATATATATAATACTAAAAACAATACTAAGTATTTTACTATGTAATATACTTTTATAATATTTAAATAATTTAGATTTAGAGACTATATAGGTAACTATAATAACCGTCATACTTGTTATAGCTGCAACAGTCACTTCTAAGTACATAACTGGAATATTCCATAATATAGGTACAAAATATCTTATAATAAATATTACTAGATAATAGATTAAGTTATTAATAATAGACCCTATAGAAATCGTTAAGAATAATGTTTTTATTGGCAGTTTTTTTATATACATACGTATGTATATAATTTCGAATATATAAGAAAAAAACAACATTAATATATACGTTTTATCTTGTACCATTCCATAATTATTTATATCTGAAATACTTAATATAGAACTCCATACAACATCTAGTACTAAATAAATAAGTGTTGGAATAATAATTTTCTTAATATTTATTTTCTTCTCTAAAAATATATGTATTATATATACACTCGCTATTTTTCCAATTGATAAAAGTATAATATTACTAAAAATTAATTCCATTATTCCCATTTTTCTATCCTATCCCTTGTTCTTTTAATAACTTTTTTCCCTTGCGTGACAACATACATACTTTTCCATTAATAAGTATGACAGTATTATTTGAATAATTAACATAATCAATTTATGATAATTGTATTAAATAAGAACGATGAACTCTATAAAAAGATCCTTCTATTTCTTTTTCAATAGAACTTAGGTCTCCTCTAAACTCTAATATTCTATTTTTAGTATGTAAAATAATTCGATGATTTGCGTTTGAAGTTTCAAAGAATAAAATATCTTGTATTGGGATTTGATAAACACTATCACCATTTCGTACAGTATAATAACTCTCTATATCTTTTTTTTCATTTAAAATCAACGTATGTATTTCATCTAAACAATCTTTAATATATTTACTTAAGTTTTCAGAATCATCTTTAATTAAATAACTCATTGCCTCTAAACGATATTTGAAAGTATCAAAAATAAGTTCTTCATGAGTTGTAACAAATATTATAAATCCTCTAGTATCTTTTTCTCTAATTTGTTTAGCCAAAGTAAATCCATCATATTTTTCATGTTTTAAATCTACGTCAAGAAAATATATTGATCTTTGATCATTCGCTTCTTTATGTTTCAATATTTCTATTGGATTTGTTGAAGCTAAGACTATTTCCATATCATAGTTTTGAATTAATATACTATTATTAATAATTGTTTCTAATTTTTTAATGATCATTTTATCATCATCACATAAGTATATAGGTATCATATTTTCCCTCTTCAATGCCATATTTAATGTTATTATTATAACATTATGTTATTTCCTATTAAACTATTGATTGTTTTTTTTCATAAATATAAAAAACTAAACATCTCTGTCTAGTTCTTTTCTGCAATATTTTCTATTTCTGTGGTTGTTAAACGATATGTTGTCCAACCATTCATAGGTATAGCACCTAAAGATTTATAGAATTCGATACTTGGTGTGTTCCAATCTAAACATGCCCATTCTAAACGTCCACATTTTCTTTCCATAGCTATTTGTGCCAATCTTTTAAATAAAGCTTTTCCATATCCTTTTTTACGATATTCTGGCTTTACAAAGAAATCTTCTAAATAGATTCCACCTCTTCCTACCCATGTTGAAAAGTTATGGAAGAATAACATAAAACCAACAGGTACTTCATTTTCCTTTGCGATCAATACTTCTGCAACTTGTTTTTTAAACAACCATTCTTTTAGTAATTCTGGTGTTGCGACTACTGCATCTTCTTCTTTTTCATATATAGCTAATGCTTTAATTAAATCCATAATAACAGGTATTTCATTTTCTTTTGCTTCTACAATAGTAAAATTATTCATTCTTTTTCCCTCTACTTTTTATTTTGATATATTCTTGATAATACTAATAATACAATACTTTGTAATGCACTAATGATACAAATCATTAATAATGCATATGTAATAAACACCATATCACTTTGTCCAGTACTAATAGCTGCAAAAATAAAATACAAAACTAATGATACAATCGCGATAATACGTAGATATTTTGAAAAGCCTTGAAATCTAGCAGCTAATATTTGATATTTATTCATTTTATTTTCCTATACAAAAGCGTTTAAATAATTCATCTAATAAATCTTCTTTTGCACTTTCTCCTAATATTTCTTTTAAGTTTTGCCATGATTCATATAAATCGATAACAATTAGATCACTTGGCATGTTATCCTTCATTGCTTTAATAGCTTGTTTTAATGAACTTGCAGCGTTTTGTAATAACATTGTTTGTCTTGTATTCGTTAGTATTTCTTCCTGATTACTCGCGATTTTTCCTAATGCAAACATTTCTTTTATTTTATTTGTTAGAGTATGAATATCTTTATCTTTAGCACTTATCGATATTCCTTCCATATCCATTTCAATTCCTTTATCTTTTTTATTTAATATAATAATTCTATTTTTTGTATTTGTTAATTCTATAAGTTCTTTATCCTCTTTAGTTAATGGCATAGATCCATCTAATACTAATAATACTAATTCTGCATCTTGTATTAAATTCTTAGATTTTTCCACTCCCATATATTCAATATGATCTTTAGTTTCTCTAATACCTGCAGTATCCATCATATGTAACAAAATATCATCAATTCGAATACTTCCTTCTACTACATCTCTTGTTGTTCCTGCGATGTCAGTTACAATTGCTTTATCTTCTTGTAATAATGCATTTAATAAACTCGATTTTCCTACATTTGGTCTTCCAATAATTACTGTTTGAATTCCCTCTTTTAATAATTTTACATGTTTAGAATTATCTAGTATTCTTTCCATTTTATGGATTAATGATTCACTTCTTGGTAATAAAGAAGTAGCTGTTAATTCTTCAACATCATCGTATTCTGGATAGTCTATATTTACTTCTATTTGGGTAATAATCTGAATTAAATCTTCCTTTAAATCTTCAATAAAAGAACTAATATTACCTCGAATTCCTTCAAGAGCTAAAGATGTCGCATAATTTGTTTTTGCGCTAATTATATCACTAATAGCTTCTGCTTGCGATAAATCTATTCTTCCATTTAGAAAAGCTCTTTTACTGAATTCTCCTCGTTCAGCTAATCTAGCACCATGTTTGACACATACTTCTAAAACTTTTGAAGTAATAAAAACACCACCATGACAATTAATCTCTACCATTTCTTCCCCAGTAAATGTTCTTTTTCCACGATATATATTCACTAATACTTCATCTATTTTATTATCTTTATCAATAATATAGCCATATGAAATAGTATGACTTTCTTTATTTTCTATTTTTCCTGTAAAAAATTGTTGTACAAATGAAATACAATCTTTTCCACTTAAACGTATCATCGAAATTGCTGCTTCTAATCTACTTGTAGCAATAGCGACAATGATATCTTCTTGCATAATTTCAACTCCTTTTTACCTATTCTAACATAGAAAAAGAAACTGATATACAGTTTCTTTACTCTACATATGAAATAACCATGTATCTGTTTTTACCTTCACCATGACTTTGGGTCTTTAAATGATTCATTTCTGAAATCACTTGATGCATTACTTTTCTTTCGTCTGCAGGTAAAGGATCTAATTTCACATCGGCTTTTGTTCTAAGTACTGTTTTACCAAAACGTTTTGCCATAGATGCTACTTTTTTATAACGATCTTCTTTATAACCATTAATATCAACACTTATTTCAATTCTTTTCTTAAATGTTGTATTAACAGCGTTTTTAACTATAAAGTTTAAAGCTCTTAATATAATACCATTTTTACCAATTAATATAGAATTGTTACTAGAATTAATATTACAATAAATTCTATTGTCTTGTAGATACGATACTGTTTCTACTTCAAATTCCATATTTGTTAATATCTTACGAACATAATCTTCAATATATTCTTGTACCATAGCTGTTGTATAACATTCAATTTCTACCTTCTTAGAAAACAAACCTTTTTTTTCTAAAGTAATTTGATATGTTAATTCCTCGCTTATAACACCTAAATCTTGACAAGCTAGGTTTACTGCTTCTATTTCTGTTTTAGCACTATATTGTTTCATACGCTCACCTACTTTTTCTTTTTATTTAAGAAATTTGTGTTTTTGTCTTCAACTTCTTTTCTAGCTTTTTCAATGTGGAATAATTGAATATATATAGTTCTAGCCACACTTACTAAGTTTGTTGTAATCCAATAAAATGACATTGCTGATGGTTGTGATAATGCAAACCAGATAATCATAAGAATCATGAAATAATTCATTTTTCTCATAGATTTCATTTGTGCAGTTTGTTTAAATTTAGGATTACGCTTAGCCATGATATTTGTTATTTCCATACCTAAGAATTGTGTAGCACCTACTAATAATAATAATATAATCGCTGGAATATCAATTTTTTCAACTAATGACATTAAGCTGTCACCTAATTTAAATCCTAAGAATGTTCCAGTATATAATATTTCAATACGTTGTACTGCCTGCCACATCGCAAACATAATTGGTAATGTTAGGAAGGTTGTAAACGATCCAAACATACTAACATTATTTTTCTTATATAAATTTTGAACTTCATTATTCATTCTCATTTGAGATGTTTGATCTTTACGACCTTGATATTTCTTTTGAATTCTTTCAATTTCTGGTTGTAATAATTGCATCTTCTGTGTTGAGATTGTTGATTTAATCATAATTGGTAGAGTAATTAAGTTAATTACAATTGTTATTACAATTACTCCTAAAGCTACATTTCCTAAATATTTAGTAGCGAATAATATTCCTTTTGCGATTGGGAATACAAATATGAAATCAAATATACCAACATCTAAATTCCATGGTGTTGATTCATTGATAGCTCTTTCTGCGATTAGTTTCCCATCTTCTAAGTTAGCTGTACATCCTGTTAATACAAAAATAACTGCGACTAACCCTAATACTTTTAATATCTTTTTTGTACGGTTATCTAAGATCATCTTTTTTCCATCCTTTTATTAATTTTATGATATACATAGTTTAGTTCTTTTTTATTTTCTTCATATGATAAAGATAAATACTTTTTCCTAATGATTATAACATAATCTATAGGTTCTTGAAAATTAAAGATTTCTTGTACCATCATTCGTACTTGCCTTTTTATTTTATTTCTAATAACCGCATTTCCTATTTTCTTACTTACGGATATTCCTATACGTGCCTTTTTTTCATTATTGTTTAAGTAATAAACAATAAAAGCACGATTCGCAAAACTTTGTTTTTTTGAAATAATTGCACTAAAATCCTCATTTTTTTTAACTCTATATTCTTTTTTCATAATAAATTAGTAAAAAAACCCACCGCAAAGTGGATTTTTAAGCTAAGCTGATAATACTTTTCTTCCTCTTTTACGGCGACGTGCAAGTACTCTTTTGCCTCCGACTGAAGACATTCTAGCTCTAAAACCGTGAGTTTTTGATCTTTTTCTTTTATTTGGTTGATATGTTCTTTTCATTAATTACACCTCCGAAATACCTTTATACTTTTATACAAATAACATATGCCCTATCATTTTATATGTTTTACTTCTATAAGTCAATTGATTTTTAGAAAAATACTACAATATATTTGATGAAAAAAAGCTATATTTAAATAATTATGTACTCCAATAGTAAAATCACAAATTTTGTTAAATACATTATAATAATAATTTTATTATTATTAAAAAAACCTTTAATAATTGGTATATAATCCATTATTAAAAGTATTTATATATATATTATTGATATATTCCTTCTATCATTTTAGATACTGCTGTGTATATATAAGAAATTCTATACCATGTAGTAAAATCAATAATTCCTGTTACTGGTATATCAAATGCTTTTTGAAAAGCTCTCACTGTTGTTTCTGTATTTTGTTTGAATTGTCCATCAGCTGGTATGATTTTTGGTATTCCTGAGTAACTACCATTAATCACATTTAATTCATTTTGTATTTTTTGAATGGGTTCTCCACAGTCTCCTAATGCCATCGAATATCCAGGGTAAGAAGTTGGAAGACCATCAATTTCTTCTGCTTCAGCTATTATAATATTGTTAGTGTAATAATATTTTAAAATATCTAATGCCATATATCCTTTATCTCCCAAATCTTTTGATCCCCATTGTGATAACCAACCAGCATTATTTGTTACAATACCATCATTATATTGAGCGAATAAAGGTTGTTTAACATTGGGTAATTTTATATATTGTTGAAATATGGAGTCTACAACATCTGCAATAGATTTGAAAATAGTTCTACCATGGGAATATTTTTGATCATATGCAGTAGATGATGTAATTGTAAAATTATATCCTTTGGATGTATACCATTCGGTATATATTCTATTTAGGGTAAATGATAAAATAGCTAATACATTAGCTTTTATCGTTTCTATTGGCCAAGTACTATAAAGTTCTGAACAAGCAACATTTTTTATATAATCAATAAAATTAACTGTATAATTAGCTACATTATTATTTGTTGGAATTCCATCGTGTACAATAATAAATTCTGGAACTAAAACGGTTGGTAAAACTCGTGAATCTAAGGAAACTCCTTCTTCTTTAATAAAACTTTCTTTAATTTTAGGTGGATAATTACCCCAGAGTGTATGATCTGGTATTTCATAATAATTATAAGGAGCTTTTGTATTTGGTTCTGTCGTTAAAAATACATTTTGTAAAGCTATCTCTCCAGTAAATATTTCTACACCATCAATAATTGTTGATTCCATTCCTTCTTGTGTCACTTTGATTGAATATTGTGCATAAGGCTTTACCTCTTTTTGAGGCGATAAAGAGTATTCTTTATTTGGAGCATCTAATTCTATTTGTTCAGTTTTACCTGAAATATCTGTTTTTAATTGTAGATGAACATTATTTCCAATGATTTCAACATCTGCATTATTTATTGGCTGTCCAATAGTATCTGCATATACATTGATAATTAAGTATCCTTTTTCCATAATTTATTTTTCCTTTCCATAATAATACTTTTCAAATTACTATATGCAAATAAATGAAAACAGTAACCTTTTTTCCTATGACAAATATAATAATAATGAAATACAAAGGAGAATTGTTATGAATAATTTATGGTTAGAAAGATATTCTTATTTAGAAACATGGGAAAATGAGCCTTTAGTAAGAATGTCCGATGCTTCTACAACATTTAGACCTATTTTAAAGTTAGGTAGTATTGGAAATGAAGTTATTATATTACAAGAATTATTAATATCGTTAGGATATTTATTAGGTAATGCAGACGGACGTTTTGGTAGTAATACAGAAACTGCTGTTAAGAATTTTCAAGTTGATCATCATTTATTATCGGATGGAATTGTCGGACCAAATACTTGGTTTATGTTAGAAAATACAATAGAAAATCCTACAAATATAAATATGCCAACAATTATGTTAGGAGATAAAAATTCATATGTTAAAGAAGCGCAATTAAAATTAAAAATATTAGGCTATTATATTAGTACACCAGATGGTATTTTTGGAAATGATAATGAAAAAGCAGTCAGTGCTTTTCAAAAAGATAATAATATTCATGTCGATGGTATTATTGGTCCTAATACTTGGCGTGCAATAAATAGATCTTTTTCTGCAACAGAAATTCCTATGCCTACTCTTATTAGTCCTATTATTTTAGGTACAGAATCAGAGGAAGTATTTATTATTCAACGAGCATTAAAAGCTCTTAATTATTTTAATAAAGATATTACAGGTATTTATGATGTAGAAACAATGGACGCTGTTATGCAATACCAAACAAATAATAATCTTTTAGCTAATGGTGTTGTTGATCAACAAACATGGGAATCATTAACTTCTAAAATTATAGCTCCTAGTCAATCAAGAAATAGACAAGATGATATATTTTTAAAAGAAGGAGACACTGGATCAAATGTTATTATTCTTCAAGAAAAATTAAAAGTTCTAGGATTTTTATATGCATCCATTACAGGAAGCTTTGGACCAGAGACAACACTTGCAGTAACAAAGTTTCAAGAGTCTAATAATTTACCAGTAACTGGTATTGTAGATATTGAATCATGGAAAGTTTTATTTGATAAAACAAATGAAATAGTAAATACTATGTTATTAAATGAAGAGGCTATTACTCCCTTTGCTTTAACAAGACCAACTCTTCGTTTGGGAGATTCTGGAGAAGATGTTAAGTATCTTCAAACAGTGTTAACACAATTAATGTATTACGATGGACCAATTAGTGGCAATTTTGATAATGCAACAAATCTTGCAGTTAGAAGTTTTCAAACAAATAATAAATTAACTGCTGATGGTATTGTTGGTCAAAGAACTTGGAGTGCTTTAATATATTTATATTCTCCATTAGCCATATGTAATAATTTAAATAATAATATTGTTGGTGTTGTTATTGATGCAGGACATGGGGGAACAGATTCAGGGGCTGTTAGTGATTCTATTATTGAAAAAGAATATAATCTTAAAATTTCTCAATATATGGCCAATCGTTTTAGAGAATTAGGAATTCCATTTGCGATGACAAGAAATAGTGATGAAACATTAACTAATGCCGAAAGAATTCGTAGAATGAAAGAACCTTTTGGAGATGTTTCAAACGCTATCGTTATATCCAATCATATTAATGCTGGTGGTGGAGAAGGAGCAGAAGTTATTTATGCACTTCGTAATACCCCTGATTTAGCTAGAAATATTTTAAATGAAATAGGCAATGCTGGTCAAAAAACTCGTTCCTATTATCAAAAAACATTACCTAGTGATCCAACCAAAGACTATTACTATATTATGCGTGATACTAAAAACCTCCAAACATTAATTGTTGAATATGGATTTTTAGATAATGTTAATGATGCATTACGATTACAAAAATATTGGGATACTTTTGCGGAAGCAACAATTAAGGCAGTAGTAGATTATATGGGATTACCATATTACCCTCCAGATAGTGGAAAAATAACATACATTGTTCAAAGTGGAAATACTTTATATTCTATCGCTAATAAATTTAATACGACAGTTAATGAAATTAAACAATTAAATAATATAACTAGTGATTTTCTAAATGTTGGTCAACAACTATTTATTCCTGGAAGTGGTGTAAATCCAAATCCTCCTAGTGGGAATATTGTATATATTGTCAAAGCAGGTGACACTTTATATTCTATTGCTAATAAATTTAATACTAGTGTCGATAATTTAAAATCTTGGAATAAATTAACATCTAATACTTTAACTATCGGACAAAGATTAATTGTTGCTTTAGGAGGAACACCAAGTTATAAAATATATACTGTTGTTGCTGGTGATACTTTATTCTCTATTGCTAATAGGTTTAATACAACAGTTGATGCTATTAAAAGCCTAAATAACTTAACAAATACGACATTATCAATAGGACAACAATTAAAAATTCCAACATCATTGTAAATATAAAAGTTATTCATATTACTTATTCCCATTGTGATTATCGATGTGAATAAGTATGAATATTTCAAAAAAAGATGATTATTTCTTCACAATAATTGTGAATAACTTGTGATTTGCTTATATTTTTAGTCTATTTATTCAAGTTATTCACATTCATATAAAGAGTTGTTCACATCAAAACTTGTGAATACTGTGAATAACCCTATTAAAAGGTGTTATTATGCACTTAAAATGTGAATAAGTTTGTGAATACTTTTTTTATGCACTTTTTATCCTTTTAATTTGTGCACTTTTTGCATATAATTGTTGTTGAAGGGAGTGAAGAGTGTGATTGACCAACAAAATGTTTGGCAACAATGCCTAGATATCATGGAACAAAATCATATTGTTTCTGATAAAGTTAGTTTCGATACCTTTTTTAGGGCCGCAACTCTTGCTTCAATAGATAATGATATTGTAATTTTAACTACACAAATGGAGTGGAATGTTTCCACCATTTTAGAAAAACAAAAGGAGATAGAATCTATTTTATCTTCCATTCTTTCTACAAATATTACTCTACAAGTGATGAGTGATGAACAATATCAAGAAAATCTAAAAAAATCACAACCTGTACAAACTATTAAAAATAATTTAAACAAGGAACAAACGTTTGATAACTTTATTGTTGGTGGTTCTAATCGTATGGCTCAAAATGCAGCTCTATTAGTTTCTACTAATCCAGGTACAAATTTTAATCCTTTATTTATTTATAGTAATCCTGGTCTTGGTAAAACACACTTACTGAATGCTATTGGAAATTATGCTTTAACAAAGAATCCAATGCTTTCAATCCGATATATTACCAGTAAAGATTTTGTAGATGAAGTCATTGAAGCAATGAAATATAAAAAATCTGATGAAATTTATCAGAAATATGAAGATATTGATATTCTCTTAATTGATGATATTCAATTCTTATTTGGAAAAGAGAAGAGTAGTGAAATATTCTTCCATATATTTAATTCTATTATTAATAATAATAAACAAATTGTTATTACTAGTGATAAGATGCCAGAAGAATTACAAGGAATAGAAGATCGATTAATTAGTCGTTTCAATTCTGGATTAAGTTTTGGGATTGATCCACCAGAATTTGAAACAGCACGTGCTATCTTAGAAAAGAAGATTGAATCTTTAGATAATTCACAATTAATTATCCAAGAAGACGTTGTTGATTTCTTAGCTTCTAACTATTGTAATGATGTACGTAGTTTAGAAGGATCATTAAAAAGATTATTCTTTTGTAGTATTATGAATCAAACAAATGTAATTGATATGCACTTTGTTTTAGAGGCTTTTAAAGATGATAATGCAATTAAAAATCCACATCATAAACTTACTAAAGATATTATTTTAAAAACAACTGCAGAATTTTATTATTTAACTGTTCCACAATTAATATCAAAAAATAAAACGCAAAAATTAACAACACCTAGAGAAATATGTATGTTCTTAATGCGTGAACTACTAGATATTACATTTTCTGAAATTGGTTTAACTTTTAGTGGCCGTGATCATTCTACTATTATGAAAGCATGTAGTCGTGTAGAGACAAAAATAAAAAAAGACAAAGATTATAAATTAGCTATTCAAAAAATAAAGGATAAGTTAGGCACAACTTATTCATAAGTTATACACATGTTTATTCATATGAAAAATTAAGATATTATCAATGTTTTTTCACTTATTCACAGTATTCATAGTATAATAGTAGTAATAAATATTATTTTAAATATATATTATATATAAAAGGAGACAGAGATGAATTTAAAAATTAAAAGAACAACATTATTACATAGCTTATCTAAAGCAACAAAAGCTGTTTCTATTCGTAGTCCTTTACCTGTTCTTACAGGTATTAAATTTGAATTACAATCTGATAAATTAGTTTTAACTGGTAGTGATTCAGATATTACCATTCAAACAGTTATAGAAAAAAACGATGATTTAGAAATCTTTGAAGAAGGTTCTGTTGTATTATCATCTAAATATATATTCGAAATTGTTAGAAAAATAGACAGTGAATATATTGATATTGAAATAATTGATGGCTTATTATCTAGAATTAAAGGATCGAATAGTGAATTTAATTTAAATGGTACTGATGCTATTGATTATCCAAGAATAGATTTAAGTAAAAGTGGAACACACTTCTTATTAAATTCTATGATGTTAAAAGAAATTATTAGTCAAACAAAATTTGCAGCTAGTGATAAGGAAACAAAACCGATATTAACAGGTATCAATTTTAAAGCTAGAGATGGTTTCTTAGAATGTGTAGCTACAGATAGTTATCGTTTAGCTAAAAAAATAGTTACTTTAGAAAAAGAAGTATCTTTTAATATTACTATTCCTCAAAAGAGTTTAGATGAAATATCTAAAATCATTGAAAAAGATAATATGATTGATGTATATGTATCAGATCGTAAAGTTTTATTTGTTTCAGATTCTGATATTATTCAAACTCGTTTAATTGATGGTAATTATCCTGATACTTCTAGATTAATTCCAACAGAAGAAGCTTATAAGTTAGAAGTAGATTCTGGATATTTATTAACTGCTATTGATCGTGTTTCATTATTATCAAATGAACAAAATAACATTATTAAATTAGAAATGAGTGATGAAAAAGTCATATTATCATCATTTATGCAAGAAATTGGTTCTGTAGAAGAGAATTTAGTAAAAGCTTTTTATAAAGGAGAACCTCTACAAATATCTTTTAGTTGTAAATATGTTAGTGAAGCGATTCGTTGTTTTAGTGGTGATAAAATTCGTATTTCATTCACTGGTTCAATGAAACCATTTATTATAAAAGAATTTGATAAAGAAGATGTTATTCAATTAGTTTTACCAGTAAAAACATACTAAGGCTATTCGTAGCCTTTTTTAATTGTTTTTATCACATTATGTCCTTGAAATTACCCTCTATTTCTCCTGTAAGAGCTTTTTTATTAAAAGATAGATTTAATATGATTTATATCAAAACCTTTTTATACATCTTAAATTGGCTTTTTTGTGTATTTTATGATATACTATATCTGTTATTTTAAAATAAAAAGAGGGATATCATGAAACAAATTCAAATACGAGATGAATATATCACTTTAGGACAATTTTTAAAGTATATTAATGTTGTTAGCAGTGGTATAGAAGCAAAAATGATGATTCAAGATGGATTTATTAAAGTAAACAATCAAATAGAAAAACGTCGGGGTAGAAAATTATATTCAAAGGATATTATTGAGGTACTTGACGAAAAGTATGAGATTACATAATGCGAATTGATTCGTTGTCATTAGTTCATTTTAGAAACTATAAGAAATTCTCTATTGATTTTAATAATGATATCAATATTTTTATTGGTAAAAATGCACAAGGTAAAACGAATATTATTGAAGCTATTTATGTTCTATCGTTAAGTAAATCATTTCGGACAAATCAAAACTTCCAAATGGTTTCTTTTAATGAAGAATTCTGTAAGGTTCAAGGTAATGTTTTTTCTAATAGTCGTAAAAAACAATTAGAAATTATTATTAGTGAAGAATTTAAAAAGGCTAAAATAGATAGTAAAGATATATTAAAAAGTAGCGACTATGTCGGACATTTAAATGTAGTCGTTTTTATTCCTGATGATTTATTTTTAATTAAGGGAAGTCCAAGTGTTAGAAGAAAATTTATAGATTTAGAATTAAGTAAAATTTCACCAATCTATGTTTTCCATTTACAAAAATATCAACATCTATTAAAAGAAAGAAATTTATACTTAAAAAAAGTGCAAGGTAAAGATATGGTTGATACTTTATATTTAGATGTGTTGGATGAACAATTATCTAAACTACAAGTAGAAATTATTCAAAAAAGAGAAGAATTTATTTCTATTTTATCTTTACAAGTAAATACCATTTATAATTCTATTTCTTCTTTAAAAGAAATAATAGAATTATCATATTCTTGTTTTATAAAGAGAGATGTTAGTTATGAGAACATTTTAAATCTTTATAAAAAAAATAGAAAAAGAGATCTACGCTATGGTATGACTCATATTGGAATTCATAAAGATGATATGATTATTAATATGGATACAAATGAAGCTTCATTATTCGCTTCACAAGGACAACAAAGAACAATTGTATTAGCTATCAAAATTGCGTTAGTTGAAGTAATTAAAGATAAAATTGGAGAGTATCCAGTATTGTTATTAGATGATGTATTATCAGAATTAGATGATCATCGTAAAACAATGTTATTAAATATATTAGATAAAAAGATTCAAACTTTTATAACTACGACATCTATTGATGGTATTTCACATAACATCATAGATAATGCGAAAAAAATATATATAGATAAAACAAATAGGGGGTAAGACAATGGCAGAAGAAGAAAAAGTAGAACATAGTTATGATGAATCCGATATACAGGTCTTAGAAGGATTAGAAGCTGTTAGAAAAAGACCAGGTATGTATATAGGTACAACGAGTTCTAGAGGGTTACATCATTTGGTTTGGGAAATCGTTGATAACTCTATTGATGAAGCTTTAGCTGGTTATGCATCAGATATTACTTTAAGTTTATTAGAGAATGATGTTATTCAAGTAACAGATAATGGACGTGGTATGCCAACAGGAACACATGCTAAGACTGGAAAATCAACAGTAGAAACTATTTTTACAGTATTACATGCAGGTGGCAAATTTGGTGGAGGCGGATATAAAGTCTCTGGAGGATTACATGGTGTTGGTGCCAGTGTTGTTAATGCGTTGTCAGAATGGTTAGAAGTTTCTGTGCATCGTGAAGGTAAAGAATATTATCAAAGATTTGAAAAAGGTGGAGTAGCCGTTGATGACTTAAAGGTTAGTGGAGATTCTGAGTATACGGGAAGTATTGTTCGATTTAAAGCAGAGCCATTATTTTTTAGTGAAAGAACTGTTTATGATTTTGTAACATGACGTCGATGAGGTAGAGAATTAG
>JBKEBJ010000088.1:0-2183 GCA_047973105.1 Coprobacillaceae bacterium
TAATAATGCGATAATTAAAGCTACTGTACATCCAGCACCACCCATCCAAGCATACGCATTGAATGAAGCTCCTGTCCATAGATTTGGAATAGCTTTTCCTGCTTCATAAGCAGCATTGTTATCTAATAACGCTGTTTTATAAACACCTTCTAATAAAGGTCCTAAAATATTTGTTCCATGTAATCCAAAGAACCAGAATAATTGCACTGCTAGAACAACTAAAATAACAGTTGGTAACCCTTGTGCCAAACTCATAAATGGTGCTTGTACAAATTCAACAACAATATCATTTAAAGGTTTTCCAATAAATTCAGTTGATAAATACCCTACTGTTCCCGCAAAGAAAATCGCTACTAAACCAGGAATAATAGAAGCAAACGCTTTAGATACTGCTGGTGGTACACCATCAGGCATCTTAATAATAACATTTTTCTTTGTTAGATAAATATATATCTTAGTTACAATAAACCCAAGAATCAAAGCAGTAAATAACCCATTCGCATTTGTATACGTCCAAGTTAATCCTCCCCATGCTTCGCCATGCGTTTGTGGCGTACAAGTAAGTACTGATGCAAAAGAAATTAATCCTCCTGCTACAGGATTCACATCGTATGCTTTAGATAAATGATATCCAAATGAAAATGCAAATACAACAGCGAAAAAACCAATACATGCCCACCAAACATTACCATTGATTGAAATCAACCAATCAAACATTTTGGGAATTGCAGGAATATTAAATTGTTTTTCACCAGGTAAATCTCTAACAAACACGTTTAACAATACCGCTACTGATCCAGCCATTGTTACTGGCATCATTGCGATAAATGAGTCACGTATTGCTACTAAATGTTTTTCGGAACTAATCTTTGTAGCTAAAGGCACAAATTTTTTTTCCATTCATGCTGTAAAATGTCCCATAAATACCTCTCCTTTTCAATTTTTGTGGCTAATGAATATGAATTCATCAACACTCTAAATCTCTTTACTATTCAATAGAATAGTAATTTGTTAAGCATAACATTCCCATTTGAAACTCATATTTCGCTGTAAAACACTCTGCAACAGAGATAACAAAATCACAATCTTCTACCATTTGTTCTTCTCTACAATGTCCCTCAACAATCATTATTATATAAAAAATGACCTATTTACAGCTATTTTTATGGTATATACCACGCTTCACATGTTTTACTATACCGTATATTTTCATACAATGCAACAATTTTCACGTTAAATATGTGAATGCTTACATTTTAAAATAAAAACAAGTAACAATACACTGTTACCTGTTAATAAATATCTAACTATCAAATCTATCCCCTTGATAGTTTCTTGTTTATAAAATATATACTGTATCCTAATACTATAAAACAACTAGAAAAAATATGCACCATAACATTACAAGTAGAACCCCTAAAGCATCAACAATATGATTATAGAAAAAAGCCTACAAACAGCTTTATCTCTCCATATGAATAGTTCTAGTTTCTTCATCATAATAACAGTTACTACCAGTTATTTCTGAAAACAGAATTAAATCCATATATATATAATCTTTAGATGCATCTTCTTCTAATATTATTTCATCATTCTTAGTAAGAACATCATTTCGCATATCTAATATATATGAATCTTCATCATTACTCCATTTTACTACTCTCATATTCGAGTCATTTTCATATTTGATATCTAATCTATTTAAAAACATATAAATATCATTTTCGTGAATTTGGTATTGTTGAATATCTGCATTCCACTCTATTTCTTCGTCATAATATAAAGTATCATTAATTGATAACTTACGTACTTTTGTTAATACATTATTTGTAGTATTATTGTCATCTATCCAATCACCATAATTTGACCATTTATAAACATTCTCCTCTTCTTGATATTCACAAAGAAAAGAATGATAAGAGTCTATTCCAGAAATCTTGATTGTACAGTTTGAATCATTAAAATACGATATAATATCTCCTAAAGTATTTTCAAAATCTTCTTGAATATTTAAAAATTCTTCAGAAGAAAGATATTGTTGATTATTTTGAATATTATCAATATACATTCGAACACCATAACCCATTTTCTCTTTAAAATATTGTGGTGTTAATTCTTTAAGTTCAATTCCATTTGTTTCATCTGTAGCAATTTCTTCAATTGCTTTATAATTTCTTTTCTCA
>JBKEBJ010000156.1:0-5379 GCA_047973105.1 Coprobacillaceae bacterium
GGGGAATTATATGACTAAGAAAGTATTAATTATTTCAGGAAGTCCAAGAAAGAATGGGAATTCTGACATATTATGTTCACAATTTTCTAAAGGTGCAAAGGAAATAGGACATGATATTGAAACTATTACTATTCGAAATTTAGATAATCATCCT
This sequence comes from Coprobacillaceae bacterium, assembly GCA_047973105.1. GTDB lineage: Bacteria > Bacillota_I > Bacilli_A > Erysipelotrichales > Coprobacillaceae > CAKVJS01. The sequence continues at coordinate 155 of JBKEBJ010000156.1, forward strand.
TGTATTGCATGTTATAGTTGTAGAAAAACAAATGCTTGTTTTCAAAAAGATGATATGAACGAAGTGTTGGAAAAAATGATTACTGCAGATATTATTGTTTTGGCTACACCTGTTTATTTTTATTCTATGGACGCACAGATGAAAATGTTGATAGATAGAACTCTACCAAGATATACAGAGATAAGAAATAAAGATTTCTATTTTATTGTTACTGCAGCAGCTAGTCCGATGATGATGGAAAGAACAGTAGAGGGATTACGTGGCTTTTTAGATTGTTTACCAAATGCTAATGAAAAAGGAATTGTTTATGGACAGGCTTGGCAATTAGGTGAAATCAATGGTACTCCAGCAATGGAGGAAGCATATCGAATGGGTTTGAAATGTTAAATATAAAGGAGAGAAAATATGGCACTAACAGATAAAGCACAAAAATATCATGATAAAATGTTTCCAGGATACGAATCGAGTTTTTTAAAAACAGATCCAGAGTTTATTGAATTATTTGATAACTTTGCTTTTGATGAAGTAATAAATCAAGATGATTTAGATGATACAACTAGATTCATCGCTATCCTGGCTACTTTAATTGGAAGTCAAAGTATTGATGAATTTAAAGGAATGTTACCAGCGGCAATGAATTTTGGTGTAACACCAATAGAAATGAAAGAGATTGTTTATCAATCAGTAGTGTATTTAGGAATAGGAAGAGTATTTCCATTTTTAAATATAGTAAATGATTTTTTAATTAGTAAAGGTGTTACATTGCCATTAGAAGGACAATCAACAACAACAAGAGAGAATCGTTTAGAAAAAGGAATTCAAACACAGGTAGATATTTTTGGTGAAAATATGAGAGACTTTTATAAATCTGGTCCGGAGGATTCTAAACATATTAATCATTGGTTAGCAGATAATTGTTTTGGTGATTATTATACGCGTAAAGGGTTAGATTATAAACAAAGAGAAATGATTACTTTTTGTTTCTTAGCAGCACAAGGTGGTTGTGAACCACAATTAACCTCACACGCAGCAGCTAATATGCGTTTAGGAAATGATAAACAATTTTTAATAAGTATTATATCGCAGTGTCTACCTTTTATTGGATATCCTAGAAGTTTAAATGCATTACGTTGTGTTAATGAGGCAATAAAATAAAAGATATCTTATAGATATTTTTTATTTTATCTATTGACTTGGAGTTTACTCCAATTGTTATGATTACACTATGAAGAAGAAAGGATGATATTTTATGGAATATATTAATTTAGGTAATACAGGTTTAAAAGTATCGAAACTATGTGTTGGATGTATGGGATTTGGTAAAGAAAATAGTGGAGGAATACAAGGAAAAACAGAAGAAAAAGAAGCTAGAAAAATTATAAAATATGCATTAGAACAAGGAATTAATTTCTTTGATACAGCTAATTATTATGGCTTAGGGGCTAGTGAAGAAATCTTAGGTAAAGCTATCAAAGATTATGGAAATAGGGATGATGTTGTTATTGCAACAAAATTATACTATCCAATGTTTGATGGAGCAAATGCTAAAGGGTTATCTCGAAAAGCAATTTTTCAAGAAGTGGAACATTCTTTAAAGAGATTACAAACAGATTATATTGATTTATATATTATTCATCGTTGGGACTATACAACACCAATAGAAGAAGTAATGGAAGCTTTAAATGATTTAGTTAGAATGGGAAAAATACGTTATATAGGTGCCAGTGCAATGTTCGCATGGCAGTTTCAAAAAGCAAATATGCTTGCTGAAAAGAATGGTTGGGCAAAATTCATTTCTATGCAAGATATGATTAATCTATTGTATCGAGAAGAAGAAAAAGAGATGGTTAAGATGTGCGAATATGATAATATTGCGTTAACTCCATTTTCGCCAATAGCACATGGAGTGTTTAGTAAGGATATTGATGCACCTAGAACAGATGGACCTGGACAACTTCAAAATGAATATATTTTACAACAAGATAAAGAAATCATAAAAAGGGTTAAAGAGATAGCGAGAAAAAGAAATGTTACACCTTCTACTATCGCAATGGCATGGCTATTAAGTAAACCATATATTACGTCTCCAATTGTTGGTTCAACTAAACAAATCTATCTACAGGAAGCTATTAGTGCTTTAGAAGTTAAACTGTCAATAGAAGAAATACAATCATTGGAAGAACCATATGTAGCACACAATATATATGGATTTAGATAACAGATTTAATATTGATTACAGTAAATAAATGTATTATAATATGATTGACATTTATTAAGTATTAAAAGAAAAGGAGATAGTTGCTGCTATCTCCTTTTTGCATTGAAGTTTGATATTTATTAAGTACTAGAAGTTAATCATCAAAGAAATCTTTTAGTATAGCTAATATAATTATTAACATAACTAAATATTCCATTATGAAAATCTCCTATAAGTTAACTCCTAAATGTCAAACTCCCTGCTTTACCAGTTAATTTGAACACTTTTGTAAAACCTCCATTTAAATTTAGATGTTTTCACATCTACTATTTTATACTATTAATAATGATTAATTACTTTTAAAAATATATAAAATATTGACTTTGTTTAATTTCAATACTATAATGATAATCGAGTTATCGATAATCGGATTATCAATTAAGGAGGGATATATTGGCGAAACCAGATACATCTATAGATCCTAGAATTTTAGAAAGCGCAAAAGTAGAGTTCTTAGCCAATGGTTATAATGGTGCGTCTTTAAAAACGATATGTGCTAATGCAGCAGTTACTACAGGGGCGCTTTATAAACGCTATAGTGGAAAGGCAGAACTATTTGAAGCAGTAGTAGCACCAATGATTTATGACTTAGAAGAAATAGTAAATAGAAAACGTGTTTTGAATATAGAAGAAGTATCTAATGAAGAGTTAATTAAAGCATGGGATATGGATGAAGAATATATGTTATGGTGGTTTCAATTCTTGTATGAACGCTATGATGGATTTATTTTGCTTCTTTGTCGTTCAGAAGGTAGTTCATATTCAAACTTTAGCCATGAATGGGTAGAAAAAATGACAGTTTATACATATGAATATTTTCTAGAAGCATATAAAAGAGGGCTTACTACAGTGATGATTGAAAAGTCTGAAATGCATATTCTACTATCAGCATTTTGGAGTATTATATATGAACCATTTATTCTTTCTTATACATGGCAAGAAATGGTAACCCATAGTAATCTTGTTTGTAAATTGTTTAATTGGTATAAAGTTTTAGGATTTGAAAGTGATGAATAACTCCTAGTTGTTGTAGGAGTTATAAAAAAACCATTAAGTTAGTTATAGCTAACTTAATTTGAAAGAGGGGGATGTTATGTTTAAAAAAGTATTAGAGTATGCAGGTGAACATCGAGGGACTACTTATAAAGCAGCGATAGTGATGATTATCGGTATTGTTGCATATGTTGTTCCATTTTTATTTGTTTACCAGATTATTAATCCATTATTGATGCATGAAGAATTATCTTTTATATATGTTGCATGGCGAATTGGAGGAATTGGATTTTGTTTAATTCTATATGCAATATTTTATATTTGGGGATTATCATTGTCTCATCGTGCAGCTTACAATACATTAAAGAATTTACGTATTTCGTTACAGGAGAAGATGGAGAAATTACCTTTAGGTACAATTCAAGAAAAAGGTACTGGGTCTATTAAAAAGATATTTATTGACGATATAGAGTCAATAGAAATTCTTTTAGCTCATGCTTTACCAGAAGGAATCGCTAATTTCACGATTGCTTTTATGACATATATAGCCATGTTTGTTGTTGATTGGAAATTGGCTTTATTATGTTTATCTTCTATGCCAATAGGAATGATTGGTATGGGAATGCTATATAAAATTGGGATGAAAGAAATGAATGCATACTATGCATCCGCCCAAAAAATGAATAATACAATTGTTGAATATATAAATGGAATGGAAGTTGTTAAAGTATTTAATCGTGATGGAGAATCGTATCATCGTTTTGAAAAAGATGTTCGAGGATACCGTGATTTTACATTAGCATGGTTTAAAGCTTGTTGGCCATGGATGGCATTATATAACAGTATTCTACCTTGTGTAGCCTTAATAACACTACCAGTGGGTTCATATTTTGTATTACAAGGCTATTCCACATTGCCTAACTTAGTGCTTATTTTATGTATGGCATTTGCAATAGGTTCACCATTACTTAGAGCCTTAGGTTTTATGTCAACAATACCACAAATAAACTTTAAAATTGAAAGTCTTGAGGAAATGATGAATGCTGCACCATTAATTCAAGGAACTTCTAATTTTAATGGAAAAGACCATTCAATTAGTTTCGAAAATGTTCATTTTGCTTATGAAGATGAAGAAGTACTACATGGTATTACTTTATCAGCTAAAGAAGGAACTTTAACAGCATTAATTGGAGAATCAGGAAGTGGTAAATCAACGTTAGCGAAGTTATTAGTACACTATTACGATGTAACTAGTGGAACTATAAAAATTGGAGGACAAGATATTCAGGAAATGTCTATTGAGGCTTTGAATGAAGAAATTGCATATGTATCTCAAGAACAATTTTTATTCAATACAACATTGTTAGAGAATATACGTATTGGCAACCTACATGCAACTGATGAAGAGGTGATGGAAGCAGCTAAAAAGGCTCAATGTGAAGAGCTTTTGCAACGTCTTGATAAAGGTATACACACAATGGCCGGAGATGGAGGAAAGCAATTATCTGGCGGAGAACGTCAAAGAATTTCCTTGGCCCGCGCAATATTAAAAAATGCCCCAATAATCGTTTTAGATGAAGCCACTGCTTTTATGGATCCGGAAAATGAAGAAAAAATGAACGCTGCTATTGCAGAAGTAATAAAAGATAAAACCGTTATTGTTATTGCCCATCGTTTACATTCCATTGTTCATGCAAATCAAATTTGTGTATTAAAAGAGGGTAATATAAAAGCGCTTGGAACACATAATGAATTATTGTCAGATTGTGAAGAATATCAGAAACTTTGGACGATAGCGAAAAACAGTGTGGATTGGAAGGTTGCTTCTAAAGAAAGGGGAGAACAATAATGATAATGTTAATATCACGAATTTTAAAAATCTCAGGTAAATATAAAAAGAATATACAATTGGCCTTTATCTTCTCCTTTTTAAAATCCATGTTCGCAAAGGCACCGATTAGTTTAGCATTTATAG
>JBKEBJ010000170.1:0-37585 GCA_047973105.1 Coprobacillaceae bacterium
ATCGAGTTGGCATTCGTTTTCATACGAGAAGACTCTCTGACAAGCAAGTTCAAGAATATAAAAAGAAGATTAAAAATATTCCGCATGCCGATGTCTTCACTAGTAATTTCTTTGACAATAACGCAACTTTCCATTTTTTTGAAACATTGCCAGATACTAATGAAACATATGAAATGATGTGCCATCCTGCTTTTGTTGATTATGCAATATTCCATAATAGTTCATATAATACAAAACGAGCAGAAGAACTCTATATTTTACAATCTCCCAAGCTTTATAAAATATTAGAAAATATGAATATACAATTAATCTCATTTAAAGATCTGTAACAAGAAAACAACCTAGATAGCCTCTAGGTTGTTTTTCATTTATTATACTTCTTTTTTCTTTTTGATAATTGCCCATCCTAGGATTGCGATTAATAAACAAATAGCGTATGGTGCAATACTTAGCGTATCACTTGTTTTTATTTGATTATTATTTGTTGTATTACCTGGATTATCTGAAGGTGTTTCTGGGCTTGGAGTTATACTTCCTCCATCTTCAACAAGCTTGTCATAAGATGCTTGTAAATTTGTATACATTGTATCTATTTCTTGTTGTGTAGCATCTTTATTTTCTAATAATTCTTTAGCTTGTTGTAATAGTTCTTGTAATGATTTTATACTTTCCTCTGTGTATTTAGAAGTATCTAATCCTTCAATTTCTTTAATTAATTCTTCTAAGCTTGAAATATTAGCTCTCTCTATTAAATCATTAATCTTTGTATTTAACGTGTTAATTGCTTGTGTTATCTCGTCTGTTGTTGCATCTGATTTTAATAATACTGCTTCTGCATCCGCCAATGCATTTGTTACTTCTAACATTGATGAAGGAGTATATTTATTTGCATCTAGTGTCTTAGTTGCTTCAATAGTAGCTTTTAAATCTACAATGCTTACTAAGTTTTGTATTGCAGTACTTAAAGATTGACGCATTGTTTCTACTTCTTGGTTATCTACTGCACCATTTTCAATTAATAGTTTTGCTTCTTGGTAGATATTTAACATCGCTAAGTAACTTGAAGCTGTGTAGTCATCACTATCTTTATTATCTGCCAGAGCGATTACCGTTTTTAATCCTTCATAATCAATATCTGTTTGTTTTCCCTTAACTTCTACAGATATTGATTTTGTGTAACCTGTGTCTAGTGTTGCATCTCTTGTTACTTCATCTTTTGTGACTAGTAATACAATTCCAATATTACGAGTATCATTCTTTGGATTTACATTTCCATCTAAACCGATTACTGTTTCATCAGTTGAAGAATGAATGGTAATAGTGAATCCTTCGTATTGTGGTATTTGTAATTGATTATTTACGATACTTAAACTTTCAATACAATCTGCAATATTTTGCGCTGTAATACCTGGTTTTTCTGATACTACCACTAAGTTATTAATTGCTGTAGTTAATTGTACCGCTAGTTGTGAATATTCTTCATTATTATTCGCACCTGTTTTTAATAAGGTAATAGCTTGTTGTAACAATGTATCCATTGCCTCATAAGAGTCGTCAGTATAATATTCTTTTATCTTAGTTTGTCCAAGTGCTACTGCTTCTTCTAACGCTTCTGTGTCGTGTTCTTCTAAAGCAGTCACTGCAGCTTTTAGATTATCAATAGCTGTATTAACTTCTGTTTGTGAAGCATCTGCTTTATCAAGGATAGTATTAGCTGCTTCTAAGGCATCTTCGTAGGCAGTATAACTATCTGGTGTATATGTATCTCCAGCAATGCCTGTATGTTCTGTAATTGTTGTTTCTAACAACGTTTTATCAACATATGCATCACCTGTCTTTTTACCATATACTTCAAACTCCCATAATGAATAACCATATTGATTTGTTGGTTGTATACCTTGCATTCTTATGTATTGTCCAAATACTGGTTCATCAAAGTTGAATTCTCTAAGTCCGGCTGTACCATCTGTTACATGGGCAACATCATTCCATGTATATGCGTCATTTGATACTTGTAGTTTATATTCTTTACCACAAGCTCCTTCCCAGTTTAGAATGACTGAACGAATATCGTATACACCATCTAAATCAATATAAATCCATTCATCTGCAGAATTTCTATTAGAAACCCATCTTGATTGTTTACCATCAACTGTACCAGTTTTTCCATCTACTGCTAGCGATGAATAATATTGTTTATTACCTTCTTTAGAATCAATATATTCTGAACTAGCTTTCGTTTCTTTATTTAAAGCTACGTTTTCAAATGTTTCTTTTTGTCCGTATACTTCGAATTCCCATAATGAGTATCCATATTTAGTAGCTGGAACAATACCTTGCATTTTCACATATCTAGCTGCTACTGGTATATCCAAAGTAATTTCTTTAAGTCCGGCAGCACCATCTGTTACATGACTAACTTCTTCCCAGTTCTCGTTATCGTTAGAAACTAGGATTTTATATTCTTTACCACAAGCTCCTTCCCAATTTAGAACAAGGGAATCGATTATATATGTATCTTCTAAATCTACTTGAATCCATTCATCGTTAGATTCACGTTTTGATACCCATCTTGATTGGAAGGCATCGCCTCTATTTTCTACACTTCCATCGAAAGCATATTTAGATTCTAATACGAATCCAGATTTTGTATTTACGAATTCTGAACTAGCTGTTGATGGTTTATTGAGAGCTAAATTAACTCTTTCTTCTTCTTTTAATGTTCCATAAATTTCAAATTCATTAATGACCACATTTTTAGCTGAATCTGTATTACCTACAATTCTAATTGCTTTCGCATCTACTGATTCACTTAGATTGAATATTTCTGTTCCACCACTTCCTGTTGTTACATTTTCAAGTGTATTCCATGTTGTCCCATCTACTGTATATTCAATTTTATAATTTGTTAGATAAACACTTCCCCAATTAATCGCTATACGATCAATTGTATGTAAGTTTTTAAGTCCTACATTAAACCAATGATCTGTTTCAGCTGCTGATTTCCAGAATGTTCCAACATTACCATCAATTGCTTTATCTGGCATATCTACAGAGTTTGTACTACTTGCGGTAGCTGATTTACCAATCGCAATATTGTCTAAATCATCACCTGGATCTAATTCTACAGTTCCATATACCTCTAATTCAAATATAGAAATACCATATTTAGGTGTTTTAGATTTTGTACTATTAATACGTAAATATCTTCCTTCTACTGCTTCATCAAAGATTATTTCGTCTAATAGGACACTATCATCTTCTACTGTTTTTACAGAATTCCAAGTCGATCCATCATTCGATACTTCAATCGTATATTTACTAGATCTAGCTGATTCCCATAATACTCTTACTGCATTAATACTTGCTTTTCCGCCTAAATCAACCATTAATGATTCTGTATCTGAATCACGAGATGATGACCAACGAGTTCCATTATTTCCATCCACCGCTAAACGAGGGACATTTCCAGTATCAGTACCAGAAGTAGAACTAGCTGTTACTTTTTTATTTAAAGAAATATTTTCTCCGCCTTTATATGTTATTTCTTTAATTTCATAGCCTTGTCCATCATTACTTTCTAGACATACTATTTTTACATGACTAGCGATAGTGAAGATATTTACTTCATCTTTTCCACCATCACTATCTGTTATTTCTGTTACATCTGTATAATTAATACCATCTGTAGAAACTTGAACTTTATATTTTTTAGCGTAATTATCTTTCCAATCAATTGTCATTGTTGAAATAAATGTACTTTTACCTATTGCATGGCGAATCCATTGGTCTTCAGCAACATCTGATTTCCAATATGTTTCTTGGTCTCCATCATAAGCATGTTTTGGTAAATGTCCATCGACATAACTACTTGCATCATAGATATTGTTTTCACCAGCTTCTAATGTCATTGTTTGCCCTGTATAAGGAGCGACAGCTGTAACAAATTGTGTTGTGCTAGTGCTTCCATTAATATCTAAATCGACATTGATATTTTTTTCGTAATCTGTATCTGTCATTCCTAAAGAGATGATTGGTGTAGCACCTGATTCATCTATAATGACACTACAAGGTTGATCAACTGTAATTGTTTTACCTTCTGCATATTCTAATGTACCTGCTTTATAAAAGTTGATTTGCGTGATTTTTAATCCATCATGACGTACTGCTTGTACATCTTTAGTATTCGCAACAATAGTAATAGGAATATCATTTGCATATGTATTTACTTCATCTGATGAAGCATTTGGTAATACAATATATTCATAACTACCATCACTTGGTTTTGTCCCATGGTCTAACCAAGTTGTGAATGTTGCAGGTGCAGCTTCTTTAAATTCTTCTCCCCATAAAGAAGGATTATCTTTTTGGGTAGCGTTACTTACATAGAATTGTTTTTCTTCTGGGAAAACATATCCTATTTGATCATTATAAATCCAGTTTCCAGTATATGATTTTTCTTTTGTTCCTTCTGGAACTGCAACGTTATCAACTAAAACATTTTCTGCTTTACTTTGATTTAATGTTGTATGAATAGGTACTGATTCTTTTGAAGTAATACCAGCACCTAAAGCAACAAATTCATCATCAAAGAAGAAATATCCTTTTGTTGCTTGGGTATCTTTTTTATTCATAACATACGCTGTACTTCCATATGTACCATTTGATACTCCAATAGTATGATCTGTACCATTTGTGAAACGACCATAATTAGAATAATCTTTAGGGATTCTACTAGCTGTTGTAGTTCCAGGACAATGTGCCCAATCATACGTTGGGAATACTGGTGTATATTCATCACCATCGACCATGATAGTAGATGCTGCAGAAGAAGTCCAATAGATTAATTGTCCACCATCTTCACCAGTTGGCCAACTACCTCGCCAGTCGCCACCAATGATACGTTTAGAGTCCATTTTTATATTAACTCCATAGTCAGAACGCATATGAGATGCATATCCAACACGCCACATATAATTATTTCCACTTAGTCCATTATCATTAGTAACACCTTTAATATTGTTTAATAGCCCTTCATACTCACTACTACGGGCACTATCAACAACCATCATTCTTTCTAATGGAGCAATATACTCATCCGCATAATCTGTGAAACCAACATCGTGTTTATACTCACGATACCCTAAATATAATTCTGCGATATCTTCACGAATTGTCCAACGAGTTCCATCTAACATGTAATCTGACATACGATCTACAACTTCTTGTTCCATCGCAAATTCTGTATCTCGTAACATGTATAACCAAAAACTTACATCTCTAAACATTGATAATCCATATCCATTACTATAAAATTGAATGCCATGGAAATATAAACTGTTATCTACTTGTAATGCTTCTAGTGTTGTGTTATCTGTTTGTAATACTAAAACATAAGATAGACATTCATTAATAACCTTTTTTAATTGTGTTGCATCGTTTGTGATTAAAGCACGGTATAATGCATTTTGGTCATACCATAAGTTATTTTGACCAGTTCCTTGAAATTTTCCTTCTTTATTCAAGCTACCAATAATTACATTTAATGCTTCTGTGCTTAAATCATCTTCTAAGAATAAACCAATTCTTGAAAAACGTAGGTTAACACCTATATCATTTTCCCACCAGTTATTTGAAGAAGGCTTTACATCTTTCCAATGAAGTAAAGCATTATTTAATGCTGAAATAACATTTGGATCTTGATATAAATCGTTATCTGGTAAATAATACGCTATCGCTATCGCTTGTAATCTATCCAAGGCCAGGTATGGCGACCATGGTTTACCATTAGCTGCGTTATCTTTAGCTGCATAGTTTACATCCGTCCATGACCCATCAGCATTCATTGATTCTAAGTAACTTTTTGCCTCAGATACATAACAAGTATCTACTTTAGCACCATCATCAATAGTATCTAATGTCAAGAAGTGTTCTTTTAAACGTTGTTTAATTGTATCTATATCTTCTTGTGTCTGTACTTCATCATTCATCGCTTGTACTGGTGAAAAATTACTAACTGTCATACCAAGCAATACTACTATAACTACAATACTGCGAAATGCTTTTCTCATTCATTTTTCCTCCTTGTTCCCAATGTAAGCATTTACATATGTTATCCGACTATATTATTCACATACAATTACTTGAATTTCAATGTAAATTTACTTGAATAAATAAAAAACTGATTACTTTTATGTAATCAGCTTTACAGAATCTCTTGTAACTAGGTTCACTCCTAATAATATTGTTTCTGGATATACATTTCTTTTATCGATTAATTCTAACAGTTTTTGTACTGTTCTAATTCCCATCACTTCTTTATCTACATTTAAAGTTGTTAGCTTGGGAACAATTTTTTCACACATGTTGGTATTATCAAAACCAACAACAGATATATCTTCTGGTATTTTATATCCTAACTTATTTAATGCACCAACTAATAATACGGCATTAGAATCATTAGCACACATAAATACTTCTGGTAATTCTTTAATTGTTTTAATTCTTTTAATTACTGTATCAACATCATTAGATAATATTGCATCTTCAATATCTTCTACTACAGAGTATTTCTCAAAATATAGTTCATCATTATATTTAGCGACTACCTTGTTTTGAAATAGTGTATTATAATATCCAATAAATCTTTCTTTAAAGTTTAGTGAATAATCTAAATCTCCAAAGAATCCAATCTTTGAAAAACCACAATCAATTAAATATTGACACATAATAGAACCACCAGCTCGATTATTTGACAATACACTATGACATGATTTTAAAGTAGAAGCATAATCGCATAAAACAATTGGATATTGTAGTCTTTCTAATATTGTTAGATTATCATCATGAATTTTACCAATTACGATAATCCCTGATACTTTATTTTCTTCTACACACTCTGGTGTAACAAATTCATTATCATCAAAATAATTAATAATAGTATTATAGCCCATTCGTTTTGCCTCTTCAACTACTGCATATAGTACTGCCGAATAGAAATGACCTGTTTTAGCGTAATAACTTTGCATCATAACACATATATTAGTTTTAGAATATGCATCTAAATATTGTTTCTTTTTTTGAATATAACCCATCTCATCTGCAACCTTTAATATCTTAATACGCATTTCATCACTTACACCAACTTTATTATTCAAAGCAATAGAAACTGCATTTAAAGATATATTAAGGGCATCTGCAATATCTTTCATTGTAACTTTACTCATATTGACACCACCTTGCCTATATTCTAACAAATAATTTTGACAATTCAAACTAATTTTATTTTATAAGTAAATATAAAAAAAGACAATCACCGAAATGACTGTCTATATTTTATTATCTTCTTAATCCTAAACTAGAGATTAATTTACTGTATCTTTCAAGATCTTTATTTCTTAAATATTTTAATAAATCTCTTCTGTTACCAACTTTTTTAAGTAATCCTCTGTTTGAATGATGATCTTTAGGATGTGCCTTAAAATGATCATTTAATTTGTTGATATCAGCAGTTAATACTGCGATTTGTACTTCTGGAGATCCTGTATCTCCTTCTTTAGTAGCGTATTGTTTCATTATCGCTGTTTTTTCTTCTTTAGTTAACATTAACTATTCCTCCTTATTTCTATCTTAGCTGACCCCAAGGTTTACGTTGAGTCTTCATAAATCCTAGTAGTTGCCGCACCTGTTATTATAAAGTATTTTATACAAAAGTCAATGTTTTATTAATGTATACACTAAGAATCACTCAGACTATTAATCACTGTAATACTATTTAGAAAAGTAAGAAGCAATAAAGTAATTTACTACTTCAAACAGTATATAAGTATAGGATACAAATTTGTATCCAAAGGAGGTTTAACATTATGTTTAGTTTCACTACCTTAGTGGAGGCTATAATCATTTTTTAACATCTTATATAAGGAGGATTTCATCATAGAATCTTCAATTCTACTAATAGTAATTCTAATTTTAATAATTAGACTATTAGAGAATAAAAGCGATGATTAGTCGCTCCTTGTAAAGGGTTAATAAATGTTAAGCTTCTAGTATGCGAAAAGGAGAAGATAGCCGTCTTCTCCTTTTCTTTAGTTAATAAATGTCATAAATATTCTAACATACTTTTTAAATATAAGATACCTTTATTTTTAAAAATAATAAAGTAATTTACTATTTTAAGTTCTATATAAGAGTAGGATACAAATTTGTATCCTAAGGAGGTTTAACATTATGTTTAGTTTCACTATATTAGTGAAAGTCTTAACAATTAGTACGTAATTTACATAGAGAGGACTATATTATGGACGGTTCTATTTTACTGATAGTTATATTAGTTTTACTAATTAGGCTATTGGAGAACAATGATGATGAATAGTCTCTCTTAGTATTTTATCACTAATGTTAAACTTCATAGTATGTAAAAAGAGAGAAGAGGTGCTTCTCTCTTTTTCTTACCACTAATGCTAAAAATATAATAGCATAAATAAGCGTAATAATCAATAACTATAGTAAATTTATTTATTATAAATTATCGTTTTCTAATACCTTTGTATCTATCTCTATTATTCTTCTTTTAACCGTATTTATCTTCATTCCGTTATCTTTACAAAACTGAATACATTTTTGCTTTTCTTCTTCTTTTTGTAAGTAGTAATAACATTCTGCAAGTAATACATTTTTCATTACTTTATCTAACATTGTTTCATTATTTGAATCTAAAATCTTAGATTCTATAATGCTTTCATACTCTTTATTAAATAACATTTTATTTCTTTTTAATATTTTACTTATACCTTCATAATATGAGTGTCTCTTACTATTATCTTTTGTTCTTTTTAACATTAGATCTTCTGTCATTCTATAATACTTTTCAAACATTTCTTTATCTTGTTGTTTTGTTGCAGCAATCATTTGAAAATTTAAATATTGCATTGGTTTTTTCTTTTCTAGTATATCTTTATTTTCAATTATAAAACTTTGTAATTCCTTCGTCTTATCATGAATTTGTAATGCATATAGATAGTATTCAAAATACCCTACCTGTTCCTTTGTATTTTTAAATGAGAAAAAGATGTCATGAATATCATGGTAATAATTTTCACTATTACATTCTTCTTCTATTTTATTCTTGCATTTTTTTAATAGTAGCAATATAGCTATTGCACGTACGAATGAATATATTACTAACAACATTAATATTTCGATACTAATAACAACTACTTCTAAAGTTTCGTGGAAATCAAATTTTATAGCTATAAAGTTATTTAATGAAACAAACAACATAGCAGCTATTACGACTCCTATCAATCCAACTATAGAACATAGTTTGCATTTCATTCTCATACCAATTTTAGATTTCTTTTTCCCCATATATTTCTCCCTAATCATACATGTTATTTCTACTCATAAATACTTCAATGAATTTGTATTCTAACATCTTTATTTGCAATAATTAATAAATAATAAGTTGTTTTTTATAAGGCATTTTGATATTTCCATTATAGTGTTTGAATACTCTGAACAATGAGATAACCAATATATATAATTTAGATTCATTATTTTCCATTCCACAGAAACTGTCCCACTGAAATCTAATGGGTTGTAGTTTCTTATAGCATTTAAATTATCAATTTGTTGTATAGGATTTATTTCTTTAAACCCCGTTATCCCTTCTGGGATTATTCCATTATAATTGCGTCCATAGAACGCATCAGTAACTGTTATTCTTCCTATTAAATGTGCATTGAATTTTTTCATTTCATTTGCTGGAATCCAATAGTCACTATGCAGATTTCCTCCAACATTTTTGACTGAATACTGTTTAATAAACTCCTCTTCAATGTTAAACTCAGTAACAAATCCAGAGAATCCTGAAGATTCATCTTTGGTATTCCAATTTTCAGCTATTTGTTGTGCGTATTCTTTGTTTAATACTGAATAAAATATTGGCTGTTCAGGAAGAGGTGCAGAAAAAGCAGTGCCTTTAGTATTTAAATTTTTTTCCATTTCATACAATCCAACTGGTCTATAAAGTTTCATAACATCCTCCTATTTTATAGAAATATGATTTTAAACTATATAATACATTATATAGTTAGTACTTCTTTTTGTAATAATAATTTTCTATTTCAAATCCTGTAGGACTGGAAAATTTATAAAAACTTAGCAGCCATGGTATGAAAGAAATCCAGAATAATATCTTCTTTTCTTACAAACATTATTAATGCCTTTAATAATGTAAAAAAATGAAGTATATTAAATGCAATTGTCAAAATACCTAAAATAAAAAATAACAAGACTTTCATTCTTTCCTTTTTTCTCCTGTTCTTGCCTTATATCTGGCGAAAATTCTATTTTGTTTATTTTTATATTTTTAAAGACAAAGTATCTTTTATCTAGATCATTAGACTCGATTATTTGAATAACTCTTTTCGATATTTCCTCTGTTGTTATTTTTGCATATTGCTCTGCTTCTTTTCTGTTTTTTTCAATAGTATATATATTAGGAACTTTTATAAATATTGAAGGCTTATTAGGATAGAATGTAAATTCTTCCATTGGCATTACTCGTAATAAATCACTAACAATACTTACCTTTATTCCCTCTTCAGTTATATATGTCTCACCTTCATAAAGTGGTTTGTTTTCATCTTTCAACCTATTATACTGCATCAAAAATAACACATTTTCTACATCATGAATTTTCGCTCTTTTATTTGTTTTTAAATATGTGTAACAAACTGTAGTATAAATATCTTGTTGATTCATAAAAAAATTCCCTTTCCGCTTTAGTTGAAATATAAATTCTCTATCTTTTAGTTGAATTGAGATAAAATATCTGGTTTTTTTGATATCCATTTTCTTATTATATTACTCTACCACTTTTCTCTATTGACCTATTTTCTACCCACTTGATCTTATAGCTCATCATAAAGCATTTTATGTCTTTTTCATTTATGGATTCTACATTGATTACGTAATCAAATTACATTCCATAGTAATAGTTTTTAACATTTATTCGTGTTGATATTCTTGGTTTATGTATTAAAACAATTACTTTATATCTTCTACAAAATAGTATAAATCATATTTACTTACTAATACTTTCTGCTTGACCATTTTTTTAATAAAGTTTTGTATCATATTATAATTAGAAACATTATTCTCTACTTTATAATTAGTTATCAAATAATAAAAAAATAGTCCAGGATTAATCCCACACCAAATTTCATAGAATCCAAAATCCCAATCAATTTCAAACTCTTCATTAGAAAAATTACAACCCCTTCCATGAAATCTATATTTATTATTACTTTTAACTTTGAATTCACCTATAGTAAAAGATAATCTTTTTTCTATAAGTTGTTTCTTAGTCTGAACATGGAAGTCATTAAACATTACCGGTTTCACACTGTTCACTTTTTCTATATATTCTTTTAATAATTCTATCAATTTCTCATCCATATAATCTCCTTTATTTTACTATATTATTTGAACATTATACATCTTAAGCACTCAAGTGTTCTACCCATTTTCTAAATATTGAAATTACTTCCTCTAAGTTTTTTGGTCCACAAAACGCATTAAATTCCTCATTTTCCACTTTACATTGTATCCAGTTTTCTTCATTTTCTCTTTGAATTATTATATCTTCAAATTTTTCACTATTTAGAATCGTATCTTTTAGCTGAATTCTAATATTCCAGCCTGGATTATCAATAGTCTCTATTGTTATACCATAATAATGATCACTATCAATAAAACAGTTTTCTAATAACCACCCTTGTAACCATTGTAAATTATTCATATCCTATTAACCTACTTTCTAATTTTAGTTATTTTCATTTTATTTCATTATTAATTCAACTTATATTTATTCCCTTCCTTCATGTGAATTATAATTAATATAAATAGAAGTATGCTGAATAAATTGTACCATATTAGACATTAAGTTAAAATAGTAAATAATTGTATTATTATTAATTAAAAGAGAGGACATGCACTATGTGCGATGTCCTTTATTTCAAAATGATATTCTGACTCTACTTAAAATTGAAAGTAATAATATCCGTATTATCTGTTCCATAACAATACAAGAATAATCTATCATTGACTTTATCATAAGCCATTTTCGGAGATATGCTACTCATTTGTGCCCTTACTATAGTTTCCAAATAATCATAAATATATTTTTTCTCTTCTTCTAAACAAACAAGATTGAACTGTTCTGATTTTTTATCTTTCAAATTGTAACGTTCAATAATATAACCACTGTTATAGATAGTGTCTTTTATAGAATAATAATTATTATCTATAATGCCAATAAAAGTATCTTCATTTTCCATTACTATTTGATTATTTTCATATATCTTTACGTCAGCAGTATAATCTCTGTTCGTAGAACTAATTTGTCTTTGCCATTCAAGTATATAATCATCGAAAAAGTTATATCTATTAATTTCACTTTGATTAAACGTCTCCATTTTTTTATATACTCCATCCTCCCACTCATATACATTATTATTGCTATCAGTTAGATATTTTCCATCAACATTGAGTTCAAAAGGAACATTAGATGAATAAACAATCTCCTTTGACTCTAAATCAAGAATAATACTATCAGTTCCTTCTGTAATAGCCATAAAATTCATATTTTCATT
Source organism: Coprobacillaceae bacterium (assembly GCA_047973105.1). Lineage (GTDB taxonomy): Bacteria > Bacillota_I > Bacilli_A > Erysipelotrichales > Coprobacillaceae > CAKVJS01. The sequence goes on from JBKEBJ010000170.1 coordinate 12,660, forward strand.
AAATTGGTACTGTATTTCATTACTTATAGATTCATTAATTTCTATCTCATATATAATATTTTCATCCTTCAAAATTTGAATTTTTTGGTCTATAGGATCATTGAAAGTAATTTTTCTTCCAGCAATCGATCCAAATATTCTTTCTTCATTTATTTGTATATCACCAAAATTAAAATCATATGGCGTAATCTCTAACTGATACATATATTCATAGTCCGTCTCAGTTAATTCCAGAGTTTCAAAGTCATATTTATAAATTACTTCATCATTTAGCTTAACATACATATAATCACTGTGATTTTGATAAAAGTCAATGATTTCCTTAACTCCCTCAGTTGTATTAATTATATTAACCTCTATTTCTTTTTGATCAAGAGACCATTCAGTAAAAACTCTTGGGAATATATCCCTATTATAGTTTAGCACAGCAATAACAATAATAATTATCAATGTACTTATAATCCAGATTGAACTTGTTTTTTTTAATTTGTTCATTACAATATTCCCCTTAATATTTATATAAACCAATTATTTTTCCTACTCCAAACACACTTTTAAATTCCGTTAGGTTAAGTGTATCTGCTGTTTGACCTGTAAATAAATTACTGCTAGTATAGCTATAAAATTTCATTTCTTTACTACTTGTAGTATACACCTTTTTGCCAGTAGCATCATAAGATGCCGACTCAGTTTCTTTGTGTTTTAAGACAAAACAATCTTTTCCATTACCATCAATAATGTGAGCCTGTCTGTATCCTTCGGCTTTCTTTTCATTGGTTTCTAAATATGATGCATATGAATATATTCCAGATGCTAAGGTAATCACCCCTGCTATACTCCAAGGTCCAACAGCATTTGCACCTAATAGCATCTCTTTCAATCCTCCTAAAACTCCACCAGCACCTACTGCTTTTTTTACTATATCATCTGCTGTCAATCCATAATAATCTAATATGTCTGTTGTTTTATAGTTTCTGTTAAGATTATATTCAAATATCTTTGTATATACTATTTTGTATGAAGAGTCATATCCAGGCCTTACGTCATTATTTGTACTATCCATTGACATTTCTATACGTATCTGATCTCCTGACTGTAGAGTAATTGATCTTAGCCCAGAGATATCTGTTCCCATTCCTGACCCCATTGGACATATAACTTTATTAGGAGATTCCGCTCCATTTTTCTTTTGTTCCAAGTATTCCTCATACTTTTTTAATGTATCTTCTATCTTTTTTCTATTATCTTCTTGTTTTTGCTGTTGTTTGTGTTTTTCTCTTTCCTTTTCCTTTAATTCATTGAAATATCTTTCAACTATATCATATGTTGGAATTCTTCCTTTTCTAAAATATTCTTCTCTTTGTGCATCCATCTTTCTTACTAGGCTTCCAGGAAGTTTATTTTTATCACAGAATCTGTTGAACTGTTTACGAGTAACTGGTAACCACTGTGCTAATGATTTTGTCATCTTTCCATTTCTAGCATTCTGATTACTTGGTGCATTCCCATCTCTATCCACATATTTATATGGATTGTTTAATGTATATGTGTATCTATTTTGTGTTACTACTTCTTCCTTCTCTCCTGCATAGTTATTATCTATTTGAATAAATCTTGCAGTTGTTGGATCATAGTAACGTGCTCTTAGATATATTAAACCTGTCTCATCTTTGACTTCTCCATTATATCCATGTCCACTTGTTACTTCCTCACTATATCCATAGTCATTGTAATAATATCTTTCTATACTACTTCCTTCGATACTCGCTACTACAGACTGATTTAATCCTGTTATCTGGATTTCATTATCTACTTGTAATAACTCTTCTCCATAGATATTTACTTCATCATTCGATGCTAGGACGGTTGTGTTCTCTTCATTTCTATCGAGAATGTACTTTGTTACTTCTGGTTCTTTGTAATATGTTACATCATACTTTCCTGTTAGATTACTCTCACACTTGTCTCCATTGGCTTGTTTTCTATCTACTTGATCTTGTAGCTTATCAAAAGCCATTCCCATGTCTTCTTCACTTACAACTTCTACATCGACTACATAATCATACCATACATCGTAATGATAGTCTTTAGTATCTGTTCTTGTAGATGAGATTCTTTCTTGATTTCCATCATATGCATATGTATATACATACTGTCCTTTATCTACTTCAACTAGTTTATTATAGTCGTTGTATGTATAGGTTTCTGTTTTTCCATTCACATCTGTCTTTGTCGCTAAGTTACCATTACTATCATAACTTAAAGAGACTGTACCTTCATTACTGTCTATTGATGTTACTTGGTTCTTATCATTATATGTATACTTCTTACTTCCATCTTGATTACTTGATACTGTTTGATTTCCATAGATATCATATTGATACGTTGTTTGAACAAAGGTATCTCCGATATACTTATTACTTTCTACTAGTTCATCATATTCGTTATATACATAGCTATGTTCTCTTCCATTCATTACTTCTTTAGTGTTGTTTCCATTACCATCATATGTATAGTTTACATGATAGATAGAATTTCCATCTTTCGTAGAGTTTTGCGATATAACTCTACCCATTATATCATATTCTTTGTTACTTATTACTTCTCTTTGCGTTGCCTTAACTATTTCATTTCTATGGTTATATTCATAACTTGCGATTGTTTGATTATCACTTGTTACCGATGTTAATAATCCATTTTCATTATAACCATATTGAATACTCTTACCTGCATAACTTTTACCTGTTAGTTGTAGGTGATTATCATATTGGTAAGATACTACTTTCCCATTTGTGTCTTTGCTTTCCACCATTTTATCGAAGGCATTATATTGATATGTTACTGTACCTTCTTGATTCTTAGCTGATAATTGATTATTACGAGCATCGTATGTATATGTCGTATCATTCTCTTTTGTTAGATTGCCTAAAGCATCATAGCTGTAAGAGATTGTTGTTCCATCTGGTTTCTTATAACTTGTTTTATTACCAAACACATCATACTCATATGTATTTTGATACCCATATTCATTTTCTTCATATGTTAGATTACTATCTAAATCATATGCATACTTCGCTAGTTTATCATTTGTTTTTTTGTAGACTACATTATGACTATAATCATATGCGTACTCTACGATGCGCTTATTTACATCTTCTACCTTAATCATATTATAAACACTGTCATATTCATAATAGCTAGTATTTCCATTTCCATCTGTTTCACTAGTTACGTTTCCATAGGCATCGTATGTTCTAGTAATACTATTTTCTAGACCATCTTTTTCTACTAATACATTTCCTACTTCATCATAAGTTATATCTTGATATTGTATCATTTCCGTAGGGTTAGCAGTACTTGGTAATAATACTTTTATAGTTCTAGATAAAGCATCGTATTGGATTTCTACACGTACCCCATTCTCTATATTTACAATTTCGTTACCTATTGGATCATATTCTTTTTGTACTATTCTTCTATCATTAATCGTTGTTTCTAACAACTGTTGTTTTTTATCGTATGTATTTTTTGTTATATATATTCCATTATCTGTTTGTTTTACTATGTTTCCAAAGACATCATATTCATATTGATAATGATATCCTTTTTCATTCATATCAATTACTTGATTGTATATATCATATGTGTAGGTAGTGATATTACCATTACCATCTTTTTGTTCAATTAATTGATTAACATCATTATAGCTATTCTTCTCCATAACAATATCATTTGTTGTGATGTTTGTAACATTGCCTTTTTTATCATATGTTGTTTTTGTTACTTTATCACCTGATGCCTCTTCAACAACATTTCCTAATGCATCATATGTAGTAGAAGTTTCTTTCCCATTTGGTTCTTCTATAAGTACTTCTCTACCATATACATCATATTCATAATATGTTGTTGCGCCATTAACAGCTGATTCTGATTCTAATTGTAATGAATCATTATACTCGTACGTAGTACTATTCCCATTTTTATCAATGAATTCTACTATTTGATATTGTTCATTAAAAATGTATTCTTCTACAAAGCCTAATGCATCTATTTCTTTTACCACTTGACCAAATACATTATATTCTTTAGTAGTCTCATTACCTAATGCATCAATAGTTGTAGTTATATTTCCATATGCATCATACTCTTGTTTTGTAGAATTACCATTGGCATCAATAGTTTCAACAACTTGGTTTTTAGAATCATATATTGTTTCACTACTGTTATTCAATGCATCCGTTACTTTGATTACATTCCCATTTGAATCATAATCATTCTTAGTAATAGATTCATTAACATTTGTTTCTAAAACTTGACCATTAGCGTCATATACATAATTAGTAGTACGTTCACCTGCCACTACTTGTATTTGACGATATAATTCGTCATAACTATAAATAGTTTCTAAGCCAAATGCATCTACACTAGCTAATAGATTTCCTTCTACATCATATGTATTTATTGTTTTGGTTCCATCATAATTAATTGTTTCAATGACTTGGTCTCGAACATCATATGTTTTTTCTTCTTTTCTTCCATAAGCATCCACAGATGTTATTACTCTTTGATATTCATCATAAACTGTTTCTTTTACTAAACCTTCACTATCTTCTTCTTTAATTGTATTCCCATAATCATCATACGTGTAACTAGTTTCATGAAGGTAGGAATCAATTTCTTTTACCACTTGGCCTTTGTCGTTATATTCATATGTAGTTATATATTCTAAAGCATCTTCCTCAGCTGTTTTAGAACCATTAACATCATAATATGTTTTAGTAACATTCCCATTTTTATCTGTAGATTCTATAATATCACCATTCGGATTATAAACAGAAGTTGTATAGTTTCCAAGAGCGTCTATCTCTTTAGTTACTCTATCTTCCAAATCATATTCTTTACTAGTTACATAGCCTAAAGCATTTGTAGTAGATACTTCTCTTTGATAGATATCGAATGTAAAAGTTGTTATGTTTCCATTAACATTTTGACTTACAACATTATCATACACATCGTATTCTTGCGAAGTAGTTGATGTTAAACCATCAGTATAATTTATAGTTGTATCAATTATACGTCCATATTCATCGTAACTATAAATTGTTTCATTTCCTTTAACATCAACTTGTTTAACTACATTCCCTAAAGAGTCATATTCTTTTGTTTCTGTTTTACCATTTGGACTAGTTATTTCGATTTCACGATTGAACTCATCATATGCGTATTCTGTTACTAATCCTTCTTTAGAAATTGATTTAACTAGATTATCACCTTCGTAGATACTTTCTTCAATGTTACCTAGAGCATCTTCCGTTTTGATAACACGATTTTTAGAGTCATATGTGAATAATGTTTCATTTCCATAGGCATCTATTTCACTGACTTTATTTCCGTAATTATCATATGTATAGCTAGTTGTTAAACCTTGTTCATTAGTTTCAGTAAGGACTCTATTCATACTATCATATGTCTTAGTACATGTTAGATTTCCTTTAGTAACTTTTGTTTCATTATGATTCTTATCATATGTATACTTTGTTACTCCACCTAAACGGTCTTGTGATTGAATTATGTTTCCAAAACCATCATATGTCCATTTTTCATTAGTTCCATCATAATAGTTTTTTTGTGTTACTTGATTGTTATTGTTATATACATATGTTGTATTTTTACCTTGGTTATCACTTTCCTTAGTAAGATTCCCATTAACATCATATTCATAATATTCCTCTAAGCCATTACTATGAGTAATCGTTGTTACATGATTTCCATCATAAACATAAGATTTTGTAACACCAAATTGATTTGTTTCTTTTGTTACTCGATGCTGAGTATCGTACTCATAAACAATGTTATTGTTTGTACTAGTATTTGTTCCTATTAAATTATAGCCATCGTATTGATACTCTTTTTCTATTCCTTGCGTATCTCGATGATAGGTTACATTATGATTGTTATCATACTCATAACTCTCATATGTTCCATCAGGATACTCTACTTTAGTTAAATCATAACCATTATAATCATAATTAGTAACTTTACCTTCTGAATCCTTTTTACTTGCGATATTTCCAAAGTCATCATAAGTATAAGACGTAGATACTTTTCCATCTTGGGTAATACTCAATGTACGATAATAATCATTAAATTCATAAACATCAATACTTCCATCACTATTAACTATTTCAGTAGTATCATCTTCATACTTTAAAGTTGAAATGTTTCCATTGGCATCTTCTTGTTCTAAAACACGACCTTCTTCATCATAAGTATTCTTAGCAGTTTCATTACCATTTTTATCTACTAAGTATGTCATTCTATTATCTTCAAAGTTATATGTTTCTTCATTTCCAGAAGCATCAATAAACTTTGTAAGATTACGATTTTCATCATATTCATATTTAGTAACTTGACCATTCGGCATTACAACTTCTTTTACTAGATTGTTTTCATTGTAATTGAAGGTTATTTTTTTATTACCTAATTGTATTTCTGGTATCATCCCATACTCATCATATGTGATATCAACGGTATGACCAGTTTCTTTAATAATTTGTACTAACGACCCGAAACTATCAAAAATATACGTTTCTTTAGAATCCATGTGATAGATTTTAATATTAGCACCATCTTTAGTTACCTCTATTCGATCTGTAACCCTTGGTGTTAAAGTATCTCCATCAACTTCAATTTTATAAATCTTCCCATCACCTTTAAAGAATAATAAATCTCCTTCTTCATCATAGGCAATATAACTTTCTAGTTCTGTTGTAAATCCATTTCCAAACATTCCGGATATAACTGGTCCAAGTGAATTATAATACCTTAAGAATGATAATTCATCATAATCTTGTAATGTGAAATCTGCACTCTCATAGAAGTAGTTTCCAGTATTAGCATTAACAGGATCAATAATCTCACAAACACCATAGCAGCGTGGCCCACGATCCACATAAACTGCTTCATACATAATTGTTTTTAATGGTGGTTCGTATACATCTTTAGATACTTTAGGGTTATCCTTTTTCATTCTTACAAGAAGAACATCATCCTCTTGAATAATATCACTATCTAAGTTATTATCCACTTTAATTTGGTCTACTGGCACACCGTAATAGGCAGATATTGTACGTAAAGTATCTCCTAATTTTACCTTATACTTTACTAATGCATCACTCCGCATATCCAATGTACTAGTATTACCATTCTGTTTAACACGCATAATATATTCATATGGCACATCAAACTCTAATAATCTATCAGATAATATATAGTCCGTCGTATAGTTACTATCATTTTTGGTATAACTTTGAACATTGGCTAATGGATTACTAATGAATATTGGATCCATAAAATATCTATCTGAATTCCCTTTTTGATATTTCTGTAGCTAACACATCAGAAGTATCTTTTTTTACTAAATCAAAGGTTACTTGGCTATCTGGTCTTGCGATACCATCAAAACTTATTCCATAGAATCCTTCATCTTTTTTCGCAAAAACACGCATTTCCATATCCATAGTATTAATATCTAAATCTGGACGAACATCCCAAGCATCACGATATGTGACCATAATACGAGGCAATGCAAGACCTGATTCACTATAGAAGAAATTAGCAATGTAATCTTCTGACTCATTTGTACATTTCATCTCAATGATATTATTTTTTCCTGCGTATATATCTTCAACATAACTTTTTACATTGAAACTGTGCCATCCAGGTCTATGATCTATTGTTGTTGTAGATACATGTGTTAAATCTGTTGGTTTGTTATTCCAATTAATAGCTCCAACATTTACATATCCAGAAGTCTTTCGGATTTCTATTTCTTTCCATTGTTTTTCTCTAGAAGTATGTTTATTTAACATTAATTCAGCACTGACTATTTCTTTTTCATCCCCTAAGCCTAAATCACCTATATGGATATAAGATCTAGTAACTCCTAATTTAACATGCCCCGTTTGTGCACCGTCTTCATACCCCACAAATAAATCGTGGTATCTACTTATCACTTCTGGTGTATGTGAACGGTTATATGAAGTATCTACATCTATTTTTTCAGGTTCGTATGATGCCCCTGAACGAATAAACATTGGAAAAACACGTTCATTTTCTGCAATCCATTCTGTTGGTAAATTAATAGTTAATTTTACCTCATCTTCATTTATCTCTGAAGTCATCTCAATTTGTTTTAATACACCATTTTCTATTAGTGTAGGTTTTAGATACATAAATACTGTTGTACCTTCTGCATCCACAAATAAATATGCCTCATCTTCTTCTATAACCTCTAAATCACCATAGTTAATCGTATATGAAATTGTTTCTTGAGTAATAGGCCCATTAATAGTGAAACGATTAGTAATCGTATTTCCACCTAATATATACTCCATATCCATGTTCTCATATACTTCACTATATAAGATAACATTGTCTTTAATATCATAGTTATCTACATTTCCATCTTGGGTAATAGAAAGACTTTGTCCTTCTTTACTAGACATAGTTAAGACTTTATTTTCAATCTTAACATCATAATACCCTTCTTTGTTCTCATACACTGGACTACTTCTTTTTCTACTAGTATTCTCTAGTGTATTGTCAATGTCTACCAGTTCTCCATCTACTTCTGTATGAACTGGTTCAAAGAATACTTCTTTGACATACGTTCCTGGTGTTACCTCATATGTCTTAGAATTAATAGTTCGTTCCTCTACTACTTCTAATTCTGGATCATATGATTCTTCACTATTAGAACTTTCTGCATTCTTTGTGATTACTTCTTTTTCGTTGTTTAGATTAGAATATGTATTATATTCTAAATCTTGTGCTCTACTTTTGTTGTAGTATGGACCTGTTTGATTCGCTAAGTCCACTAATCCTAATTCTTGGGCTGCAACTTCCAATACTCCAGACATTGCCTGAAACATCATAATCGTGCTAAATACTGCAGCAATAATTTTTCTCGTTCTTGTTTTCATTAGACTCCCTCTCCCTTACATAATCCTTGATGATATCCTTGATAGCTTTCCACTTTATCTTTTAAAGTTTTTAAAGTCTTATCGTCTTGGTTTTCGTAAAAGTCATTTAAGGCTTCTAATAAGTTTACTTGTAATGGATATATTTCTTTTGCCCTCTTTGATTTCATAGTATCCAATAACTCGTTTTGTTCTTCTATTCGATTAATGTAGTCTTTGAAATCTTTAAACCACTTATCACTACATAAATCCGAACGTTCTAATAAATCTTCTAGTGAATGTAAATTCCTAGTTGAAAATGTACAGGTATCCTCTAATGCCTCTAACATTTCCATTCTCCCGTTGTTGTCACAACTAACCAATGCAAATAGTAATATTGCAATGGTAATAATAGCAACACCGACATCTCTGAGTTTTAAATTAAATCTTTTGTACTCAAAGATAACAGTATTGCATACTATTTTAAATCTTGTCATAATTCCCGCCTTTCGTCTTTCCCCATTTGTCACATAATAATACCAACATATCATACAATATTCGCCAGAAATCGGCAATACCTATGGCGTAGACGACTTGGTTATAGCGTAAACAACATTTTCTGAAGTAATATTTTTCGTAAAAGTAACTATTATTCATATGAAATAGTGTATTTTTACTATGTTTATGCAACAAAAAAGAACCCTATTATCTTAGGGCTCTCTTTCTTCTTTCAACTACAACATTTGTTACACATGTTTAGTACTGTCGTTACCTCCAAACATGTAAAACAAATCCATTCATCACATGTACGAAGTTGTTGTTTCTCATTTTTATATTTCGTTCGTTATCGTTATCTTGTATGTGTACAATGTAAGTGAACTTCTCCAATTTTTGTTCTCACTATAATTTTGGTTCCTCTGGTTGGCATAATCCCCATACCGATGTTGTAGCTACTGCTACCTTAGCACTCGAGAATGCCACAGATGCGAACACATTTAAAAATTTACGTAACATAATTTTTTTCCCTCCTCGTGATTAATTGTAGTAGGGCAGTGCTGATTAATACATATTTCATAATTCCAAAAGACATACCTGCGAAGGATAACCCAAATAGAACAATCGATATTATTATCGTGATAATACGATTACGTTTCTTTTTGTGTTCGTCTAATGGCTTATTAATATGTACTACTGGTGACATCACATATATTACCAATAAGCTGAGTAAGCATATTACATTTAATATAACCTCATTATTTGAAATATGTAGATAGGAATAGCTGCACAGAAGATATATACATCCATAAGTAACATTACAAGGAATATAATGTTTGAAATGAAATCCTCCAGCGAAGCTTCTAAGAATGACAAATGATATCATATAAATTATCGCAATATACAATGTATTTGTTATTAATCCTAAAACTAATATTTCAATTACACTAATGAGATTAACAAGTAATGTCAGTACTCCATAATGATAAATCTTATACTGAGATTGATCAATAATATCATTACTAATTAAAAAATCGGTTATTGTAGTTGAAAGGTATGTCACCATATTATTTCTACCCCCAAGAAAAGTTATATCAGATGTCGAATAATATTACAATACCCTTGGCGTAAGTTACCTCGTTATAGCGTAAACAACACTATGATTCTCAATTTTTTATTCAATATCAATGGATAAAGAGATTTTTAATATGTCAAACTCTTTATCAAATGTTATGAAATAATCTTCATTAAAGTACCTATTCACATAAGAATTTATAGTTTTATAATCCTTATATGGTATTACATAATAGATAAAACATAGATCACCATCCTCATTAATTCTGATGTCTACAGTGTCTATTTTGTTGGTAATCGCTAACTCCAATATTTTCTTTGTAGCCATAACAATTTTATCCGCAACTAAACTATCATTAATTGTAGAATCCTCAGAAAGAGTTATATTTTTCTTTAAACTAATACCATGAAATTTAAACTCATGACTCATCTCATTAAATACATAATCAAAATACGGATTCTTAGTCGCAATAGAATGATTCGCCATAGTAATTCTTCCTAGATAATTATTAGCTTGTTCCTTTATCGCTTCTATATCATTGTGTTGTGCATGAAGAGTAATTGATAACAACACATATTTTAGATTATGTTCTAATTTATCTAACTCAATTTTATTATGTAATACGATATTTGCATTCTTCTTTTCATATTCAGCTTTTTGAAGTTCTAGTTCATAATAGATTCTTTGATTCGCATTATCAATGAATTGACGTAAGAATCTATAAAGTAGTAAAACTAAAATCGCAATAACTACAATTCTTATATAAACATATGTACCAGTATCACGATTATCCATAATACCTTGAAGGTCAATATCCATTATTGTAATTAAAAGTATAACTACTAAATTGAACTGCCATAATTGTGGTACTTCATTTTTACTAATATCAATATTGATACTAAAATAGTACATAAACATGAAACAAATAATTTTTGATATTATCATAGCCATGTATAAATGATCTGCTGGACTAAGTCTCAATAATTGAAATGTAAAAAGTGTCACCACACCAGAAAATGCAAGAAATAACATAGGAATGATACTCATCAATAAATCATTAATTGAAAATTTCTTTAGCCGTATCAACTGATATAAAAACAATGTTATTGGAATTGCAAAAATAATAACTCTATTTTGATTATCAATGTAACTAGATATCATTTCCTCAATAAGTATAATACCAGTAATTAATATGTATTCCTTGTCATACTTAAACTTCTGATATTTAAATATAAAGTATGTTAACAACATAGATTCCACAATATTAATAAATATCTCAAATAATCCCACTTAATCTAACCTCGCGATATTTGGCTTTAATAGCTTCTTGATACTTTCTACCAATATCAATCTTTTCTCCAGTTTTTAATATTACTTTACTACGATAATGACGGTCTACTTGACGAACATTTAAAACAAATGAACGATGTGACCTTACGAAATGGTATTCTTCTAATTGTTTTTCCATAGATTCTAATGTACCTCTACATGTGAATTTATCATCTTTAAGTTGGAAGGTGATTTTATGGTCAGATGATTCAATATATAAAATATCGTTTATCTTAATAATTACGCCTCCTACTTCAATTGTGTCATCTCCTCTAAAGTTTACTGTTCTTAATAATGAGAATGCACTTTTGATATCTTCATCTAGTTTTGTTTTTCTTATGAAATACAATGGTTGTACTTCTAAAGTGTTATGTATTAATCCTTCTTTGCTGGAAACAAAGATAATAATTGGATTATTTTTTACTAACCGTATTTCTTTAGCAACATCTATTCCATTTACTACACCCATCTCGATATCTAGAAATACTAATTCTATCTCGTTTGTTTCAAAGTATTCTTTATGGAAGTCTTCAAATATTACTATTTCTTCATTCTCTTTAAAGAAGGGTTTGACTTTTTCTTTTAGTATTTCTGAAAATTGTTTGTCATCATCTAATATAATTATTTTCCCCATATATCGTTCCTCTCTTACATTTCACTACGTTATCCATACTTTCCCTTTATCATACTACCCATTTCATTTTTCTACAAATATTATATATACCGTCATCGATATTTTTATCTGTAATATAGTCTGCTTTTTGTTTTAAGGCATCACAAGCATTGCCCATGGCGACTTTTGTCCATGGGGCATCAAACATGTCTAAATCGTTGTAATCGTCACCAAAGACAACGACATCCTCTAGATTGCCTCCTAGGTAGTCCATCATTTTAATGATACCTTGTTTTTTGTTATCTGGTTGAAACATTAGATATTCCATTTCAAAGCGTAAGTAACCTAAGGTATCTTTTAAGGTTAATTCTTTTTCTTTATCGATAGGTATAGATATATATATCTTATGAAAATTCTGTATTTCCCCATAATCTAGTTTCTGATTGAAGATATACTTAGTTGGTTCTTTTCTTCGCCCAGCTTGTTTTAAGAATAAATCATTTTTACTATATACGTCTTTACTATCATCCAACGCTATTAAAATCCCATATCCCAGGCTTTCTGCCTGTTCTACAATAGCTAGGGCCTGTTTTCGTTGTAATGGCTTGTTTTCTATTAATGTGTTATTAATAACAAGTCCATTACCACCACTACATACCATATTATATAAGCCTATTTCTTTCATAAAAGTAACAGCTTTATAATGGGCCCTCCCTGTAGCGATACAAACAAAATGTCCCTGTGTTTGTAAATCATGTAATGTTTGATATGCGGAAGGAACAATTTGTTTAGTGACATTGTCGGTTAGTGTTCCATCAATGTCAAAGAAGAAATATTTTTTATTCATGTTTTACCTCTCTGTTTAATTCATATAATCTTAGTCCTATCATAATGAGTAAAGGAACAATGACCATTCCTAGGATACCTAGGAATTTTAATCCAATAAACATACTAACAATCGTTAGTAAAGGATGCATTCCAATATGTTTAGAAATCAGTCTTGGTTCAAATATGTTTTTACTGATAGTAACTATTAAATAGATGACTAATAGGGCTAACGCTAAAGACATTTGATTTTGAAAAGCTAAGATGATAATCCAAGGAATAAAGATCATATCTAATCCTAATACTGGTAAAAAATCAAATAAAGCAATAGAGAAAGATAAAGTTAGTGCATCATTTAATCCTATTATATAAAATCCTACTAGAAGTTCAATAAAAGTCATAACAAAAATTGACAAATACGCTTTAAATACACTACTTATTGTTTCTTTTACACATCCAATAACATTTCTTACATTTTCTTCATTGTGACAATGTTTTAAAATAAATTGTTTGATATTCTTATAATCTAAGATAAAGAATAAAGAAGAGATTACAATAAACATAACATCAAAAGCTAAAGAAGGTATTTTGGATATGAAATTAATTAAGTAATCAATAAATGATGTACTAAAGTTTTGTACAATTTCGTTAATACTATCATGAAAATAGACTGCATAGCCATCTAAATACATAAATACATCGCTATTTGTAACAAATGTAAAGACTTCATCAATGTAGTTAGGTAGTTTTTCTATGAATAGATATAGTTGTATCATTCCTAGAAAACATAAGTATAATACTCCTCCTATAATCACTAGATAGACAAGAATACTAACAAATACTAAGGCATATTTGTTTTCTACATGTAGTTTTTTTACAATTGTCGCTATTAGTGGTTGTAATGCCATTACCACTAATAAGCTAATAACAACGGGCAATAGCCACGTAAATGCGATATATGTAGCTAATAGTACTAATAAACTAATCAAAGCATAATATGCGAATGTAATTAATACTTGTTTCTTTTGTTTCATTTTATCACCTAGTTAACTATATGATATTTTATGAAAAAAAGAATAACTTCTAGATAACATAAAAACTAGATGTTGAGCATCTAGTTATTAACTGCATGATGTGGTGAGAAACTATAGTCATCAATTCCCGCAAAACGATACCCTTGACTTTGGTAATGTTCAATAATCGCTGGAAGAGCATCCACTGTTGATTGTTTTCCATTTGCGTCATGACATAGTAATACAATATTATTCGCATTAGAAGCGGTTGAGTAAGCAACAATATCATCAACTGGTAACGTTCCGCCACCATCACCACTACTAACATTCCAATCATAGTATTGATATCCTTGTAAAAGAACATCTTCTGATAATATTCCCATAATACCTGGTGAATATTTTCGAGAAACTGTATTTGAACTTCCTCCTGGGAAACGAATGTATTTTGGTATATATCCGATTTGTTGGTTACAAAGCTCGGCTATTTTATTTAAATCATTATAATACGCATCAACAGAAGAATATAGTTCTGCATAATTATGAGAATATGTATGCATGCCTATTGTATGTCCTTGTGCTTCTGCATCTTTAATTAAATAGAAATATTCTGGATTTAATCCTGTAACAAAGAATGTTGCTTTAACATTATATTTATTTAAAGTATCTAACACTTGTTGTGTATACACTGAAGGTCCATCATCAAATGTTAGATATACAACTTTTTCATTAGATTGATCTGGTGATCCTAATACTTTATTTTCTACAACAGATACTGTGCATGTTTTCTTTGTTGTATTGCCAGAACGATCGGTTACTGTATATGTGATTTCATAATCTCCTAATACATCAACATTCACATTCTTACTATTTACGCTAATAACTGGTGAAGGATCACGATTATCTGTTGGCGTAATACCCTTTAAATAATCAAAGGAAGTGTCTCCAACACGTATTGTTAGATCTTTTATACCATTTATTCCTGGCGCTTCTTCATCTTTTTCTAAGACTTTGATTTTTGTTTTTTTCTCTTCTTTATTGCCATATTGATCTTCTACAACAATAATAACTTCAACATCCCCTACTTTTGAAAAGTCATAATCTTTTTTTTAAGATATTTTGGTATCTGATGCATCTTGGAGGTTTTCAACTGCTTGTTTTGCCTCAACTTTCATTCCTAAATCTATTTCTACTTCTTTAACATCAAAGGTAGGTGCTTCGCTGTCTACTACAGAAACTGTAATTTCAATTTTCTCTTTTTTATACTTATATATGACTGGATATTCCCCTACAATATCCTTATTCAATTTAGATGTATCTATTTGTACATCTTCTTTTTTTCCATCTGCGACACTTTCAATAATAGATGCTGCATCAAATTCATGATGCACCTCTACTTCTGGTGAACGGGTAGTAAAGGAGATATCCGATTTTGTTAGCCATCCATACAATAAATATCCCATTAAACTCAATATAACACATACCCCTGCAATCAATAATTCACCCCTATTTGTTAAGTGCAATTTTCGCATATTATCCCCCCCTTTACCCTATAGTATACACATTTTTACTACTTAAATACAAGGACAACGTCTTTTTTTATTACATTATCCGAGCTAATACCACATTTTATCATAGAATACATGTATTTTTCGTTTATCGTCCAAATATACAATCCAAAGTATTGTATATTTTATACCTGCTTTATTTTCTTAACTACTTTAAAATATATGTTATACAATGCATTTTATTAGTAGAAAATCATAACTTCTATCCCTTTGACATTATCTTTCATAAATACTCTTATTCTTTATATTTAGATAAGAGAAAATGGATGACTATGCATCATCCATTTATATTATTCATCATCATCTGCATCATTTAATTCTTTTAAATCTTTTTCACCTGTTACATATTGTAACACAGCGACTGCGGCTTTTTTAGGTCCATCATGTTCATTTCCTTTAATTCCTAGACGAGTTCTAAGTTGACCAACTTTAACTCCTTGTTTGAACATACGTTTGAAGTAATCTACTAAAATGACTTCTGTTTGTTCTTCTCTTTGAACAGGTCCAAATGGATTTGCGAAGTAACTTTCAACAATTCCATCTTCTGTTGTAGTTCCTTTTGCCATACGTCTACCAGCTCTAAATGTATCTAAAGCATCATCAACGTTGTCAAAGAAACTCAATGCTTCATCACTATCTTCATAGTTATTCGCATATAAGAACATATCAACAGGGTATTTAGCGACAACATCACGATAGTCTGTAATTGGAATTACGATACGTGCATTTACTTTATCTGGATTCATAAATACTGAACGGTCTAACTCTTTAAAGCTATATCCAGCATCTAAGTCATCTAAACGAACGAATGCTCCAATTTCTGTTCCTGATGTTACTACTTTACCTTTTTCATCTAATGATAATAGTCCCATGTCATCATAGATAGTAAGTAAATCACGAATATAGGCTGCCCCATATACTTTGATTTGTTCAATGGTTTCTGATTTACCAGCACCGCTATCTCCCATAACAACGATATTTTTTACTTCACCAGTTTGTAATGTTAATTTAACCATTGCTCCATGAATAGGTAATTCTTTTTTATTGATTTTTCTAACATTGTGTAATGTTAATACCATTTTCTTCATATATCCGAAGTAATCAAAATCATCATCCCATGACAATTTAGCGACCATCATATCGTTTTCATCATCTTGATAGAAGGCTTGGTCTTTTTTACCATCTTCGTATCCATATACATAAATCATGTCTGGTTTACGATTACGATATTCTTCTTCTGAAGCTAATTCAAATAAGTTACATAATGTTACCCCTTGTGCCATAAACGCTACGTTGAAGTATACAAAACATAATTGATCTCCAACCTTTGCAGGATAACAGAACCATTGATCTGGATCGAATTTTAAATCTTCAATTGGATTGGATTTGGTTTCAGGGAAAGTACCATCTCTTTTATTACGTTTTGAATACGTAATAAATGGCGGATGTATTACCACTGTTTCAATAAATGGAATTTTATCTAAATTACGATATTCATAAGGTAAGAAAGAACGCATATTTGTTACACGTAATCCTGCATTTACCCCTGCCGTAATTTGACGATATACACTACTACTATATCCTGATGCAGTTTCTAAAATAGAACGATATACTTTAAGGATTAGTTCTTCGAATTTTACTTGTGCATCTCCGAACTGTACATTTTGATATCCTGTACTTGTTTTTTCATTGAATACTACACTATAACGTTGTAGTCTTCTCCAATATAAATATACTTCTTCAATTACTTTTACAAACTCATCACGATTTTTAAAGTATATAGCTAATTCTGGGTAGATATCAGATACCTCCTCCACAGACATTACTAATAATAATTTAAAAATTGTTTTTAAATCATTAACTGTTTCTAATGGATCACTTTGCATTTCTCTTAAATATTCATACGCTGTAGTAGATTTTCTTTTACTACTCTTCACATATTTTCTTAAAACTTTAGCGAATGATTCACTCTCAATTAATTCACATCTTGATTGACAATACTCTTCTGAGAAATTCAAAATCGCATTTCCTCTAGTTATATTAAACTTATAAGCCATTGATACTCACCCTTTCCTTTCTTTGTTTTCAACCAATAAATTGTCCCCCGACTATTGATTATTGGAACTATTTTACCACATTTGAAACTACTTGCAAGATAAATTTTGTATTTTTTTACTAAATATAGTGGGTAAAATATCGATTTTCTCCAATAAATAACCATTTTTATAGTAATTGGGTATCTTTTATTAAGTATACACTCCTATTAGTGTATGAAGATTATTTTAATTATAGCACAGTTTGATATTAAAAAATTGTTTGTTAGTGTGAGAACTACATTCTTTTATGAAAGTATGTAGTATAAAGAAATATTTATAATTTGTGTAATAAACTTTTTTAAAAAAGTAAAATAGTGATTTCCTTTTGTATTAAGTAATAGGAGGTATACTAATGCATAAAATTAATTGCTTTTTTATAATGCAAAGATAAAGAAAAATGAAAGATAGTCAATTAGAGAAGTATATTAATCAAGATACATGGTTTCATGATACTACTTTAGCTAGATGGGAGAATATGTGTAAATCAAAGGTTATTTTTGATTATAATAGAGGTACAGAATTAGATTTTGGCTTTGGTTTCTATATGGCACCTAAGTATCAACAAGCTAAAAACTATATTAAAAGAATGTTACCCTATTTAAATGAAGAGATTTCTGAAGAAAAATGGGCTGTCGTAATAGAATTTGAGATTGTGCTATCTCAGTTCATAAAGACCCATAGTTACAAAACATTTCTAAAATTTGATGATTCGTTTTCTTTATTTGTTTTTAATAATCGAAATAATTCCGACATTCAAAATCACAATTACGATTTTATAATTGGGGTAATGACAGATTCAAACCCCGTTGATTTGCTTGCTAAATATAGAAGCCAAGTAATAACTCTAGAAGAAGTAATTAGTGGTTTGAAAATAGGAAATAGTATGCAACAAGTATCATTGCATACACAAAATCTTTGTGATAAACTAAGGGTCAAGAAAGTAACCCTCATTGATACTGGAAAGGAGTTAAATGCGAATGACTACAATACAAATAGAAATAAATAATAGGATACGTGAAGACTTTATAAATGCCTTAATAGATTTTTCTAATGGAAAAGTTTCTACGAATCAGGCTATCGCTATTGCAGATAGTGAACTACGTTTAACAGATTTCGCTGATGGGAGCCCATTAACTCATAAAGGACCTAGATGGTTAGCGAAAAACATTTTACGTGCTATGAAGATAATTGATTGATAGGATAGACATTTGTCTATCCTATTTTTTATACTTCTTAGAATAATCATTCAAACTATTTAATAATAAATGTTCTACTTTATTATGTAATGGTGATATAAAAAACTATAACCTGCAGTATACAGATTATAGTCCTTCCTTATTTTAATATACATAACTCATAGTATGTAACATTACATTCACTTAACAAGTTTTCATACCATGTCTTTATATCTTGTAATCTGTTAGCGTCACCAACCGTAGCTTCACCTTTGATAAGTGCCTCTTGTTCAAAACTATAAAGAAAGACGGATTCACCATTTTCATAGTAGGAACCTGTATCAAGTGACGGTAAATACATATCACCTGTTTGTACTTCTAAATCATATTCTAGGTTACTTACAAATACTTCACTATTAGAAATCATAATTTTATAATCCCCTTTAATAATTGGATTATTCTTTCCATCTCTTTCTATTGTGTAACCTGCTTTTGTTATTTTATCTTCTATTTCACTAGGGTCACTGTTCATTGTATCATCAAACTCAGTAATGATTTCGTCAGTAATACTATACACCCACTCAACAAACAATTCTCTAGTTAAATCTTCATCTAGTTTCTTAAGAAATTTATCGAAGATATCTCGATCTGATTTTTCTTGTTTTTTATATTTGAAATCTTCATTATCAATACTATCAATAGTTAGACTCTCATCTGTTAGTTTAGAATTATCATACGATAAGAACTTACTACTTACAGAATAAGAAATAGTATCTTTTTTATTATTAAAATATATTTCAATTCTGTATAGGCTATCCTTTACTTTAGTTGTATCAACTTCATACTTATTTTTCATGATTTTTGTTACATCTTTTAATGTTAATTCTTTTTCTTCCTTCTTTTCCGTGTTACATCCGGTTATTGTGAAACATAAAACAAAAATCATAACAGCAGCTAAAAACTTTTTCATTCTATCCCCTCCATTTTAAAATACTATTCTAATCTTATTCATTATATCGTAATAAAAATTGGAAGTATAGGAATCATTCAGCTAATAAATCTTCTAATGCATGTTTAGGGTCTATGATTGTTTTAATTTTCTCTTTTAAAATAATTGCTACTAAATGGCTATCATCATCGATACGCATTGGATTATATAAATATAATAAGTTATCTTTGAAAGTAAACCAGAAATCATAACAGGGCATTTCTATTGGTAAGTTAGTAGCTGGAATTTTCATAAAACGAAGATTTTTTCTTATCTTAACACTTTTAATATCTTCATATGAACAACGTTTTAAATATCTAGCTTCTTTATTAAATAAAACACTCCATAAATAGCCTGCATTACGAAATAAACCATCATACTCATAATAACAAACCCCATCTTCTAAGAATTCAATATATTTATTCTTGGACATATCCATATGAAAGGCACTCATCTGAAATCCAGCAAGCATAGATAGAATAAAGAATACAATGATTAAACATAACATTTGTAATATTGTTATTACCCCAAAATAGCCTCTATCTTTTACAAATATAATTATACCCGATATTAGGATACTAGAAACTAGGTTACTAATAATGATTCTTAACGCTAAACCTTTCGTTAGTTTTCTTCCTAAAGACACTGTTTTATTGGTTTTATAGTATCCAATTTTTATTAAAGGAGAAGATATAACATCTACATCACTTAATGCTGGAATGATAGGTAGGTTCTTTTCTTTAAGATAGGATACTGTCTTTTGAATATCTTTGATAGATTCTATTGTATCTTCTAGTTCATCTTCATTTATTCGTAAACATTCTTGAAAGCTTAATTCTTTATTTAATACTAATTTAATATCGTCTAATGAGATATCCATAGAACGTAATAGCTTTATTAATTTTAATACTTGGATATCTTCATCTTGATAATTACGATATCCATTATTATCTCTAGAGGGTTTTAGTAACCCTTCTTTTTCATAAAATAGGATAGTTTGTTTTGATACCCCTAGTAGGCTTTCTACTTCATGTGTTCTCATATCTAACACCTCCTACTCTAGTTCTACACCCTATAGTTACTATAGAGTCAATAGTTTTAAGAAAAATTATATATTTTTATATTCAATAGTTGGTCTTTTTAAACGATATGTTAAAGCTAATTCAATACATATAGCTAATTCATTCATTTTCATTTCTTTATTAGGATCAATAACAATAGCTCTATTTTTAGAAAACTCTAATGTATCACGAAATAGTGTTCTAAAGCTTTCTACTAGACTTGTTTGACAATGAAAAAATATCGCAATCTTATCTTCTTCAAATCTATCTATACGAATTGGTGAACCGGATTTTGTTTCTAATGTGGAATAGGTTGGTTGTCCCCACTTCAAACTTTCATCTAACTTTCCAATTTCAGGAATTTTACTCGCAATTGTATAGATTAGTTCCCGAATCTTTAATAAAGGTTCCCTATATTCTATAGGGTAACTGTTAAAAACATTTTCTACTTCAATATTCATGATAGACTCCCTTCTATTTTCTTTATTATAACAAAGCTAATTAACTAGATATAGTAATATACTTTTATTATATCTCTAGTTATCATTAAAATATACAGCTAAGCCATTCACAATTCCCTGTACTATTTTATCTTGATATTCTCCTGAAGACATTAGTTGATCTTCTTCAGGATTACTCATATATCCCATTTCGATGATAGTTGAAGGAACTGATGCCCAGTTGATACCTGTCATTGTATCTGTTTCCCAAACATATTGTTTGTTTGCCCCTGTTGTTTCTACTAGAGAATCTAATAATATGGAAGATAGTTCTTTGCTTAATCCATATTGATTTGCATTGTATGGATTAGAGGCTGTTTGACATATTGTCATGATTCCATTCGTTCCACTATTTTCTGAACCATTTGCATGAATTCGAATAAAAGCATCCGCATTGGCTTCATTGGCGACTAGTGCTCTTTGGGAATTACTAATATCAACACTATGCGTAGTACGAGTCATAATTACTGTATATCCTTGATTTTGTAATGCTGTTTGTAGTTTTAATGCAACTTGTAAGTTTAGTTCATATTCTGGTATACCTGTCACTACACCTGTTGTTCCACTTTTTACTTTCGCTTTCATCTCACTAGAACCTGGTCCTACTGGTTCTAATTCACTATTCCCTTGGTATTGATGTCCAGAATCAATGACAATGACTTTATTAATACTAGTAGTACTAACAGGTGGTTCTTCTTCCTTTGTTGGTAACTCTAATACTAGATATTGACTTTCAATATAACAAATCTTTCCTTCTAATAATATTTTACTCCATGTACCATGATCCTCAATTCGTCTTACTTGCATTTCAGCCGTCACTGTTTTATAAAAATCAGTTGTTACTTCTTCTTGATAATACGCTATTACTTCCTGTGTAGTGTATACTTCTTCAATAGTTTGAAATCTATCTATTAATGTTGTTACATCCTTTATATTATATACTGATTTACTCTTATTCTTTTGATCTTGATTCATGATATACATACTAAAAAACAAGACCATAATTGAAGTAAGTGCAACACCACCTATTATAATTTTCTTTTTCATAAAATATCTCCCTATAATACTATTATATCATTATAATTAATTTTACCTAACCAAAGTATATTTATCAATGATTACCACTTGTTTAATATGAGAATAAAAATGTAATTTTTAAACTGATAATATTCATTTTATCATTTACTTTTTTACACTTATACGTACAAAAAAAGAGAATGTAACAGATTATCTGCTACACCATCTTTTTTGTGTTCTATCATATTTATATTGTTATTTTCCAATTATCTATAGTTTTATATACCATTTTTTCCTCCTTATGGTTTCATCATTAAAACTACTATTTCAGATACTTTTTCACTAACTCCAAGTTCATTCGCATATTTAGAGAGTTTATTTAATTTAACTTTTCCATTAAAGTAATTTTGAATCACCTCTGAATAAACTTGTAATTCGATTCTATCTTTACTCTTGATAATATCACAGACTGTTCTTTCTTTATCATAAACTATTATCATATTACCAGATGCATTTTCAACCTCCTCGATTCCTAAACTCAATAATTCTTTTTTTATATAATATACTTTTAACTCATCAGCTTTTCTTAGATGATATCCTGATTCCGTAGTTACTGAAAACTGTCTTGGATATCGATCTGTAAGATTGTGAATATAAGCTGCTGTTTCGTGACTATAAATTAATTTACTATTTTCCATCTGATATGCCTTTAACATATCTGGTAAATAGTCTTTATGAGAATAAATGCCTTTTCTGATTCTTTCTATAATTTTATTATTTTCCAGATTTTTAATTTGTCTTTGATTTAATCCTAACTGTAATAACTCTGAAAATTTGAAAATTCCATTCTTATCTTTATAAAATTGTTTTAATTTATTCTCTAAATACATAGTATATTATCCTCGCACATTTATCGTACATATATTATATCATATATATGTACGATTTATACATAATATTTTATATTTATATAATTTATTCAAAAAAAGAAAGCAGATATGCTTTCTCTTTACATATTATGAGAAGTGATCAAGGAATGATTGCAAGCTTTCTCCATTAGCTAAATTAATAGAAATAAGAATCATTGTATCTCCTTGTTTTCTAAAGAACATATGATTTTCTACACCTTCGTATGGAATCATTATAATATGTTTATATGTATGTCCTGAAATCTCTATATCTTCTTGTACTTCTACAGAATCATAACCTTCCGAGATATCATCACTAGTATAGAAATCAATATACGATTGTTCTGTCCCTTCACCAGTAATATCAAGAACTATACTAACACTTGTTCCTGTTTCTTCATTAACAACAAACATTTGTACAATTTGGCTTTCATTATCATCTAATTCTTCTTCTGGAAGAGATTTTAATCCTTCAGGTAATGTGTATGTTAAGCCTATAGATTCATTAGTATAAACATTATCTTTCCATTCTCCACTAGTTGCTTCTACATTTGTATCTTCATTTTCTTCTTTTTTAGTTTCTTCTTTTTCTTCTACTTTGTCTTCTTTTTTTTCTGTATCTTTTTTATCACTATCACTACACCCAATTAGTAAAAAAGACATACATAATAAGCCTACTAATACTTTTTTCATTTTTATTCCCCTTTGTATAATTTCTAGAGAATTATACAATAATGCATACATATTGTCAAATAATATGTGATTGTTTCAGAGTGTATACAATAATACATATTCTATAATAGAATATGTATTTATGATTATTTAGACATTTCTAATATTCTCTTTACATCTTCTTTAGTCAATGGAACATAGGCATTAATTAGATCTCCATTTATTGCAGCATTATTAGCCATGATATCAAATTTATCTTCTGGAACCCCTACTTCTTTTAGAGTCATTGGTAATCCACAATCCTTAAAGAATTGTTCTGTTGCGTCAATTGCTTTATTAGCTAATGCAAATTTGTCTTCACCCGTAAGGTGCCAAACATTTGTTGCATATTCAACAAATTTGTCCACTGTTTTATCACTTAATATATAACGCATCCATTGTGGTGTTAATATTGCTAGTCCAACACCATGTGTTATATCGTAGAAAGCACTTAGTTCATGTTCGATTGGATGACAACTCCAACTACCATTTTTACCACTACCAGTTAAACCATTTAATGCCATAGAGCTTGCCCACATTAGATTCGCCCTAGCTTCATAATTATCCGGTTCTTTTAAAACAATTGGACAATATT
>JBKEBJ010000232.1:0-4833 GCA_047973105.1 Coprobacillaceae bacterium
AGTTAAAGATTTTATAATTGGTGCTTTATTTGGAATCATTCTGGGAGTGTGTGGTCATTACTTAGACCAATATATATATAAAGCTATTGCAACAGTAATTACCTTTTTAATAGTTAAATATATTAGTAGAAAAAAAGTTCATGATCTACTAATAATTTATGTCATTAATTTCTTATGCGTTGTTTTTGTTCAAATTATTGTAATACTTCTAATGAATAATATAAGAATAGATGAGAGTTATTGGTATTTATTAGCACAAATACTAACATCATTAGGCGTTCTTTTACTAAATTGGAAAGTACCATTATATAAATTGTTAAACCTTATTGAAAAAGAGATATTGTTAAAGCTATTTGTGTATATTTTAACAAGTACTTTTCTAATTACTGGAGGATATTTCAATTTTGATTATACTCACGCAAAGGAATATATTGGATATTTTTCAATACTAGTTTTTGTTTCCCTATTAGGACTTTATCGCACAATAAAATATGTGTTCTTTTACACCAATGAAATGCCTGTACAACTTCATGATGTTAAAAATATATTGATGGGATTATGCATATCTATTCAAGGAAAAACAGATATTAATACTGTAAAAGCAGAAATTAAAAATGCATTAAAAATAATTGGTATAGATACAATACCAGAAGAGATAGATGTTGATAATCAGGATAAAAAAATATTATTTTTTATAAATCAAAAAACAAAAAATAAAGAAGAAATAATAGTATGTACAGATATTCGTTGTTATGAAGAAAATTCTAAAGTGCCGCTTTCGACAGTATTATATATGCTGGGAGTGTTATTGGATAACGCTATTGAAACTGAAACAAAAAAAGAAATAATTATAAAAATTAATATTTCAGAAGATGATGTGTTAATCTCTATATCAAACGAATATGAAAGAAAAACAAATAGTGATTTCGAGAAGATGTTTCAGGTTGGATACTCAACAAAAAATTCACAAACAAATGGCTATGGACTTCCTCATTTAAGTGAAGTAGTTGAAAAACATGGTGGAGAAATTGATTTAAAGTATGATTACAATAAGGATCAAAGGTGTAATTATCTAACACTTATTATAAACATCAATAGCTAATATAAAATACTGTTGGAATATTCCAACAGTATTTTATATTAATTATTCTTTAATTTTTCTGGTAGTTTTGGTTCACCTATAAACATAAATACACAAGCCCTACTAGCTAAAGTAGGAGCTAAAGCTAATAAAAAAGCAGAGAACTTCAGTAATCTAGAATGTTTCTTTAACATATCTTTTTCCTCTTTCTTCTAAAATATTCTAATAACAGTTGAATATTATGAAGAGCGATGATCCATAGGGCAGGATATGCATATGTACTATGTTGATTAATGAGAATAAGAAATAACCATACAAAAGTGATTGTTGATACTAATAGTTTCCTTTTAGTGTTCTTACTACTATCTATGACAGACTCTCGTTCAAGGGAGCTCACAGGTGATAGAGTAAATGTTATTAAAAGAGATACGGTAGAAATAATTAGAATAACACCAGAACTTAATACTAATTCAGGTAAAACCACAATTGGTAGAAAAAACCAAATAAAGGTAATTATTAAACATCCTAAGGATGTTTCGCTATGATATCCCCCTGATAATGGACGAATGCTGAAGACAACTAATAACATAATTAAATAATAGTTCAAATATCCAAGTAGTGCGAAAACTAAAAACATAATAGCAGTTTTCTCAACTTCCCACATAATCGCCTCTAAACTATATCTAATTACATCAATATCTTCTTCTTCATGATGCCCTAGCAAGCGAATTCGATTTAATATCCTTGGAATTAAAAGGTTGCTAATTGGCATTTTATGTCTCCCTTCAATATTGTTATTATTACTCAAAATGCATCATCATTGTCACATTATGTCAATATTTATCGACATATATCCATAATATAAGATGACCTGAATGGAAGAGTTTAGGCTGTGAAAGTTTTTTTGACTGCTATAGCAACACTTACAAAGCCATATTATTGAATATCTAAATAACATATTTTACAATTATTTATGGTCGAAACATGGAAAGTATAGAATAGGAGCTATAGATGATTAGTTTTTTTGATAGTAGTTATAATAGAGGTATGATACAAGAAATGCAAATTACTAATTTTAAAAAAATGATTAAAGAAAATGAGTTTGTTCATCTTAGTGGTAATGTATTAATACTAACGGATCGTCTTTGTAAACTAGGTAAAGAATTATCTTTATATATTAAAAATAATACAAACGCAAATACAAAGGGTGTTGTAAGTACAATAGAAGATATTAATGTTAGTTCTTTTGAGAAAACAAATATTGATTATTTAATTATTGTAGGATACTTAGAAAATACAGAGGGATATAAAGTAATTGATATCTTAAGATCATTAAATAGAAATATTAAAACTGTACAGTGGGCATTATTAGATGATTATATTTCTACAATTGAAATGAAATATAAAATTAGTTTTAAATTTGATAGATTACAACCACCAAAAGAGTTCATTAATTATTTAAGTGAAATAAAAAATAAGAGTGATAGAGAATGTAATCTCTAATGCAAATAAAAACAGATACGTAATAGAATTTTTTCTTACGTATCTGTTTTTTGTCTATTAAAATAGAAACAAACACTTTATTTGTTTTTGTAAACAATTGTAAAATATTGCAATGAGAGGTGAAAAAATGACATATTATAAAACGAGGTATAATGCATGTGTAGAGATTGAAACAACATTGAAAAATATTCAGTCAGAAGTTAACAATTGCTTATATGGCCTACCCACATTGTGGACGTATTCAGTAAATGATACTACGGAACCAAATACAATGATTCAAAGTAAAATTTCTGAATTATCAACGAATACATTAGAAACCAAAAAAAGAATAATGGATGGGATTAGTGAATTGGATAATTTGTTGCAACAAGTACAGAACAAAAAACAATATTATTATGGAGAATACCAAAGGGAGATAGAAGATGAGCGCTAGATTTGATAGTGAAATGACATATGATGAAGTAATAAGCCGTGTTAAGAATATAACAACAATGTTGGAAACAACTCAAAAAAAGGCAGAGACATTGGAAAAAACGATTGATAGTATGCAGTGGACTGGAGATCATAGTATTCATGTGAAAGCGATATTAGAAATGACCATAGGATTCCATAAAGATATCTTAAAGTATCATAAAGAACTAGAACTTGCTCTAGAAATGTTTAAAAGTAATTATGAAAATCTAGAATATTTTCCTACATACCAAAGTGTAAAGAACTCTTAAGATATGAAAAGTATAGAAATGACAGCAAGTGAATTGTATTTTCTAGCAGAATATATAGATATGGATGATATTTTTGGTGTTTTGTTAGAACAAGAAGACAGTAATACTATGTTAAGTTTAGTGGAAAAGAGAATTTTAGGAAAAAAAGGGAATCTTACAGATTTTACAATTATGCATATAAAACTAATAGAAAAGTACAATCAATCATATAGATACTTTGCTTTTCAAAACTATATTTTTGGTGTACAAGAAGATGGTTTGTGTATTGTATTAGAGCATAACGAAAGAACAGATACGTATCAAATAAAAATAGGCGATTTATTCCAGTTATTAGTTGTCGCAACAAAACATCCAAGAATAAGAGAGGATGTAGTTACATTATTACAACAACAATTTCCAGAAAGAAAAACAGAAGGAAATATGCCAAGAGAAAGAAAGAGTACTTTAATTATGGAATTATTCGATAATAAAGGAAATAGCCTTCAGAAGAAATACGTAGGGTATAAAAATAGGAAATACTACGCATTAGATAAAGAAATGTATTGGAAAGAAGAAATAGAAAAGGAAAACTATATTGAATGGATAATATCTTGTTTCCCAAATCAAATAGAGCAGGTAGTAGAAAAAGTAGTTAGGGAGGTACAGAACTAAATGGCAGATGAAATATATATTAGTGCCGATGAAATAGAAACAGTAGTATCTAGTGCGGAGGAAATAGTTACTGATATTTTTGAGACAATAATAACAGAATACCAAGCATTACAAAATAATCAATTCTATATGGAGGGAAAAGCAAAAGTAGAGGTGGATGCTCTTCTTAGCGCAGAAGGTGAAGCAACAGCAAATGGAGAAAATTATTTTTCAAAATTACAAAGTTTAGGAATCTATTATGGATTGATTAAAGAATTTAGTATGGACGCTTTAAAAGCATATCAAGATTTAGATGAGAGCATAGCCAATCTGTATAAATCATATTGTGAGGAGATGTTAGCAGAATGGTAAATAGAATTCGAGTAGATGATAATGATTTACAAACTCATATGGATTATGTTGGTCAAATCATCGATCCATGGATACATAATTTGGAACTTATTAATGATAAATTAGTAGAAGCAGACCGTGTGGTTGATGATAGTGAAGTACGAAGTGTATTGAGTTTTGTATATAATGATTTACAAAATGAGTTAGATAGTTTACGATTGAAATCTGAGGCTGTAGGTCAAAATAACTTATATAAACTGCATGAGGAAGTTATAGAAAATATTGATGTTCCTTTTTATAAAGATATAGAATTAGTATTATCTAATATAGCAAGTACATCAATTAATGACCATCTTGTAGATGTTGATGGATTTGGTGTATTAGTAAATGATTTTGAAAATGATTTAGCCAGTGGGCCATCAACAAATACAACAGAAATACGAAAGAAAAATAGTATTAATTTTATGGACTTAATGAAAAGTCCTTTAAGTAGAGAAATGAAAAAAGCACAGTATGAGGCCATGTTACCATTCAGTGAATTAGCGA
>JBKEBJ010000264.1:0-21757 GCA_047973105.1 Coprobacillaceae bacterium
ATAACTAGTATTCTATTAAATTCCAATATCAACGCTTTGAAATGGCATTGAAGATAGTTCCTATCACAATAAGCAAGATCCCTAAAGGTATGCTTCTAACCAGAGCCATAACACCTAAAATCCAAAATATTACAGCAATAAGAAAGGGTCCTACATAGGAGAACTTATTTAGTACTCCTCCTATTCCTCCATCTAGAAATCGCGCATTTTGTGTTCTACCACAATGAGGACAATGATAATGATTATAATCCACTACTCCCAATTCATTTGTTCCAGCATCGGGATTTGGCTTTGTAATATTTCCACAGTGAATACATTTTACAGGTTTTTCTTTTAACATTTATTACCTCCTTATGATGTTTATCATTATTAGTTTA
The DNA here is from genome assembly GCA_047973105.1 of Coprobacillaceae bacterium. Taxonomy (GTDB): domain Bacteria; phylum Bacillota_I; class Bacilli_A; order Erysipelotrichales; family Coprobacillaceae; genus CAKVJS01. Next base: position 378 of record JBKEBJ010000264.1, read on the forward strand.
TTCCTTTATATATATAAAACAATCCTACACCCTAGGTTCACATACACTTTTCACTTTACATTATTTTCTTTTTCTTTACTAATCCGAGAACACTTAATCCAAACAATACACTAATAGATAAAAAATTTGTTCCATCACTTGTTTTTACAACTGTATTTGTTGCAGTTTCTTGGGTTTTGGGAGTTTCAGTAATTACTTCATTGTTAGTTGGAGGTACTATTGTTTCTGATCCACCACTTTTACCTACAACTGTTACATCCATTTCATTTATTGCATAAGAATTTAATCCACTTACAGTCAATCCTATAAACTCCCTCATAACTTCTGGGGTAGTAATTACAATAGATTCACCTGATTCTAAATAATCGTTAAATGTATGTTTTCCAGAAAGATTTTCATTTAACATGTTGTAGTATCTATAATTGACTTCAACTATATGCCAAGAAAAATCAGCTCGTATGTTCGTCAATGTAAAATCTGTTCCTGTAGGATTCACATCAATTGTATAATCTATATCTTTTTCTAAATCATGATGTTGCTCTACATGTAACACATCACCTTCTTCTAAAGTGTAATAATATGCAGGAATGTTCATTTGCCATTTTCCAGATGATGCAACCACTGTTCCCATTGTAAATCCAGTTGGAAAACCTTCTTTATTAGGAAAATCAATATTAATTTGCATCCCAGGTTCCCCTGCTCCTGAAATTTTTGTATCCCCATCTGTTATTGTATCCACTGTCATTATTGTATCTTCTGCACTAACTTTTATTGTATTAAATACTACAAATAATGTTAGAATGACCACTGGCACAATGCTTAATAATTTTTTTCTCATTCAGTTTTTCTCCGTTCCCTCTATATTTAAGTAAATTATACCATATTTCTCTATAATGCGACAATACACAAACAAACATCCAATCAGAATAATTAGTTTGACTCTATTATTTTCATCTCTCTTTCTTACTCTATTTTATAGGAGGTTCTTGCTTCATAATTTCTTAAATAGTAGTATATGATGTAGCTAGAATAAGTGTTTTGTTTTCACGTTCTAGAACTTATCTTTAGTTTCCATAATTCTCATGCTATAATAACCGTAGTTTCATAAATAATATCACTATATAGGTGTTTGATTGCATATAATACTTAGAACCATTTTTAGGGACAGGAGGTCTTTTATGACATTTACATCACAAAAATCAAAAATAGCCACAATAAAGAATTATAAACCTTCAAAGAATCTAGATGAAATGATTTCTTATTTACAAGATACTAAGAACATAGTCTTTAATGAAATTACAAAAGAAGAAGCCAAGAATATTCTCTTTGAATATAATTACATAAATGTTATCTCTCCATTCAAGCATTACTTTGCACTTACTGATAAACAGAACAGACCGATAAAAGACAAAGGAAAGCATATATATAATAGAACTGTTGATTTTAAGGAGTATTATGAGAAATATAGAGAAGAAAGAGATGCATATCCCACTATCATGGAAAATATTATTCGTTTTGAAACTAAATATAAAGCCATTTTAGCGTATCATGTCTTCAACACCGAAGTTTTAGAAACATCTAATGACCTATCAAATTTTATTTCCAAGCTTAATGTTTATTTATTATCACAGATTATGGCCCATCAGAAAAAGCGAAAAGGTATATTTCAAACATTAAAGGATACACGTATTAAAAATATGCAGAAACAAGTACAAGATTTATTGGTATCTATAGATTCCTACCATGATATTTATTGTTTCTTTGACAGACAAAGTCTGGGTACTGTCTTAACTATTTTTACGTGCCTACCATTTGACACACAAAATAATATATTTAAAGATTTAAAAAAAGCAGATAATACATTGAAAACTAATGAAGTTCCTGGTTTTATACGTAAAACATTTACATTGGTCTCTATTCGAAACCGTGTCATGCACTCTAATAGCTTTGAAATTCTTCTTACCTATTACAATGAACGAATAAAAAAATATCGTGAGCCTGATGAGAAGAAGAAAATAAAAAAAGTGATAGAACTTTTATCTATCCCTTTAACTGATGAAACAAAGACAAAACCCACACAATAAAGTGTGGGTTTTCTTCCGCTCGTTGAGCAATTTACATATGTATTTTACCATGGAACACCATGGATATTCAAGGGGAATCTATAATTTTATTTAACTTTTTCTTTAATAAATGCAAGAAAAACTTATAAAATGTTGTTAATTTCTTGTGTTTTAGTATTATAAACGTTTCCTCAAATCTAGATTTATCTTTTGCTTACATATTATGATTCTGCTTTTTTATAATACATAATTGCATCCAATGTACACCCAATTGCAAAATATATTCTTGATAATATTTCAAAATCTGGTTTTGTTATCATTCTACTTTCTAAAATACAACCTCTTTTAATATAAGGTTTAGTTTTACCATGTTTTTTCATTGCTACTTACAAATTAAATACAATTTTTCTATAATCTATTACATATGATACTGTTGAAATGTATACATATGTCAAAGAAAAATTCACAATTTCTGTTATGCTTGATTTTAATGAAAGAGATGGAGTTTAGGTCTCAAATATGAGAGTCTTGGATACTGTATAAGAGTGGAATATTAATGGGACTTGGACCTATAATCATAGTGAGGAAATATTAGATACACAAGTGACAATAAATGCATATATAACTATCAATTCTTTTGTTGGTAAAAATGTTAATTACACATATGAAGTTCAAGATTATTCTAAGATAGGAATTGATTTCTCTGCAGTTACAGAAAAAAAGTTGATTGTTATCAATCTTATTTTCCAGACTCAGAATCTATTTATCTTTCTTTTGATAAAGCTTTTACTGTAGTATTCTGAAGCCAATTCAATAAATAGTTAGTTATACTTTTATGATTTGTATATAGTTAATACACCATTAATCCAATAATATGTTATACCACGATTTATTTGATTTACTACACTATCGGCAATTGTATCATATTGACCTTCACTCATACTCAATGGAACGCGAACCGTTGCTTGACTACTACTTTGTAATTGTGAAACTAATAGGGAAGCTGCTTCACTAGTTGTAGAAACGGTTAAGTTTTGATTACGATAGTATTCATAAATATCATCGCCAGTAGCTCGATATTTATCTAAATCTTCATCTAGTACAAAGTATTCGTCTTCTACATATATTTGATCCGCTGTTGTATCTGCTAGTAAAAGTACTGAGTTCGGAGTTTCTTCCATATCATTATTTGTGACATCAACCACATACCATTGATCATCGATTAAAACACGATTCCAAGCATGGCGAGTATCTAGACTATTTAGTAATGAACCAGTTACCATAATCGTATCAATATCTACGGCATCAGCTAATAACATAAAAGCAGCGGCGTATCCTTCACATACCGCAGTTCCTTGCATAAAGACTCCTTCAGCAGTATTAGCGTGATAGTAATCCTTGTGTAAATGATATCCATCGTCTACTGTTCCAGCCTCAACAGCGTCATAATTATACGTAGTATTATCACAAATCCATTTATTTATGGCATATACTTTTTCAACATCACTCATGTTATCATTCATTATTTCCCCGGAAATTCTCGCTACTTCATCACGAATTGTTTGTTGATTCTGATATCTAGTTTCATTATCGTAAAGATAATGAATATAAATTGTTTGTTCATCAGAATTATAGTAATAGTCTAATATTTGTAGAACCAAAGGATTTTGGCTACGAATTTGTTCAATTAGATCGTAGATATATTCATAATCATTAGTACTATACTCAAAATTAGATATATCAATCATCGCAGCACCATCAATCATATTAGAGACAACAAATGTTTCTAATTCTGATGTAGTATATATGGTATCAGTGATATCTGGTAGTGTATTAGAGGCTTTGACATTGAAAGCAATAACTTTTGTATCTTTATAACGATAGTCATGACTATTTTCTTTATTATAAGAAGATGAAATATCTTTGTTCTTTTGTTTTATATCATCTTCATAATTACTTTTATCATAAGTGGATATGATGAAAGCACCAGTTAAAGTAGAATTATTTAATACATAAGGAACATGTAATCCATCATCTTGGATTTCTGCATTATCATAATCAAGAATAACTTCCGCGTTGATTGTATTTCCACTACAAGCAGTTGCAGGTAGTTGATTAGGAATTTGTTCAATACCTTCTAATTGTGTAGTTTGAGCAACTTCTTCACTAGCGAAAGAGGCGGCTTGACAAACTAGTTCTTCACGACTATATTCTTTTGTATCAAAGTAGCTTAAACGTGAATAGCCAGTATCATTTTTAGCGATGACACCGAAGATACTTCCTAAAGAAAAGACTTTATCATTTCCCACCAGTTCTCAGAGTCCATGGTGTATTGTTCATCTTCAGAAAATGAATACGATCTGAAAAGTTCTGCATCTACTTCCTCGATATCCTTACCATCTTTTTTAGAATTCCAAGAAGTATCTTTAGTGGCATCAATAACATTAATAACGGTTGTATCATTATAATTAAAATCAACACGCATTAGATAATATTCTGTAGCGTTTTCAACTGCATCCCATGCAATAGTAAAACTATTATCTTCTTCATATATTATTTTAGTACTTGGGGCATCTAAAGGATACTCAATAGTGAATACAGTTACCTTTGGTTTATTAAGTTTTTTACCAGTTTCTAAATCAAAAGATTGTACTAGATAATAATGATTGAAAATACTCCATTCATCATCTTTAGATATTTCTTGTCTTTCATACTCATGTCTGAAATGGCTTAAAGAATCAGTAACTGATATTTTTAATGTTTCATCTTCTACTTTATACTTCGTTTGAATTGGTTGTGTTAGTTCAGGATCAACATAGACAGAGAACATAGCACTCTTTGAGTAACCATCTTTCTCAAGTTTATTAATTGCTTTTGAGGAAATGTCAAAAGAAAATACATGGTCTTTATCTAAAGAAACCATAGGTTCTTCATAAGTCACCTCTTCATTAGTTTGAAAATGTTCTTTAATATAAGTGATTTCTTCTTCGTTAGATGCGGAGCATCCAGTAAAGATATTTAGACATAATGTAAGTAGGATTATGTTAATAATTTGTTTTTTCATTCGCAATAAGCCCTCCCATAATTACTATATAAAGTATATCATAAAATAGTATCCAAAAACACATTTTACCATAATAAAAGAAACTACAAATTTCTAGTTTCTTTATATATATTTTAATGATGTACAAGCATAATATATACCATCATCATCAATGTTTTTAGTTACAAAAGAAGCTATTTCCTTAAGGTGTTGATTTCCTTGTCCCATAGCGATAGAAGTAGTCGCATATTTAAACATTTCTTCATCATTTAAGGAATCACCAAAAGCAATATACTCCCTCTTATTTAAACGTTTTAACTCTTTTAAAATAGCACTAGCTTTAGATAAACCCTTAATCGTAATGTCACAATATGTAGATTCACCAGGCATAATATATAATTCTTCTAATTGGGTGAAAGGTAAATAATCATATCCTTTAGGTCCATAGGCAATCATAGCTTCTACTGGTTCATCATGATAGGTTCCTACTGGTGGTATTTCGTTATTAAAAAAACGACTAGACTCTATTACATGAGTATTTGGTTCTTGGGTGATTATTCGTTTTTTCATCTTTAATACTAAAGGTAAATTATGTTCTTTAGCGATGGCAATACATTGATGAACAATAGTAGAATCTATAAAATGTTCTTCTAGTATTTCTTGTTTATCATTGAGAATTAATTGACCATTATTACATATATAACTATCCCAATCCATAATATCCATAACTCCAGTTTTTTTCAAAGAGGATAAACTTCTTCCAGTTGCGATACCAATCTTATATCCATTCTTTTTTAATTGTTGTAAAGCCTTTAATGATGAAGAAGGGACAAGGTGTGTATCATTCGTACGCAAAGTTCCATCAACATCAAAATATATCATTGTATTTTTCATAGAAACTCCTTTTTCATAGTATATAGTATTTTTATTAATAAAGGTAGTCACTTTTTTCAATTTAGGGCATATACTAAGAATGGTGATTTATATGATAATAAAGGATAAAGAGATTGTAAAGATATTACAGTATGCATGTAATGAATTTTTTGATTTTAAAGATATATTGATTTCAGATATGAATGTTGAAGTAGGTGACCATATTACTGCCATAGGAAGAGTAAGTTATTATGGTGTTGAGACAAAAGTTAAAGTAGTTGCGAAAATAGAATGTCAACCAACCAAAATAATAATCTATACTAAAGGTGTAATTAAGTATGGTATTATAAACTTAGACTTCAATAAATTAATGAAAGAATATCTTAAAGATAATGATTATTTACATGTAAGTGAAAATGGATTAATGATTAAGAATGATTATATAAAAACAATCACATATGGAGATGGACAAATAGAAATAGAGCTTACGTAAGCTCTATTTCTATTTTGTATATTTTTCCCCATAAATAAATTTGGTAGAAGTATGCAAGTAATTGTGGACCCATCATTAATTGTCCAAACCATGGTACTTCAAAACCAGTTCCATCATTTTGAACTAAATCATTTAGTTTGTCCATATCAAATAATTGATATAAGATATTATCTGGATCATCAAAGGAATCAATTAATAATTCCTTGATTAGTTTCGTGTAAATAGGAGAATGTGTTTTTGGATATGGATTCTTTTTACGATCATAAATATCTTCTGGTAAAAAGTCCTCAAAAGCATCGCGTAATAATCCTTTTTCACGTCCACCTTCATACATATATTTCCAAGGAACATTATACATATATTCAACAATATCTTTAGAGGCAAATGGAACACGTAGTTCGATAGAAGAACGCATTGTTTGACTATCTGCTCTAGTTAGTAATGTTTGCATAAACCATTCCATGTTTAACCAAATCATTTTACGTTTATTAGTATCTTCAAAAGTCGCATCTTGATAATCAATTTCAGCTAAGGATTGATTGTATTGATCTAAGATATAATTTTTAATATTTAACCCTTTTATTTCTTCACTAAATAAATCAATTCTTTTATCTATATCACGAATCCATGGAAAATGTTCTAAAGAATATAATTCTTCTTTATAAAACCATGGATATCCACCAAATAACTCATCTGCACATTCACCAGATAAAGCAACTTTATGTTCTTTTTGAATTTCTTTTGTGAATAAATAGAAACTAGAATCAATATCGGCCATACCGGGAGCATCTCTAGCTAACAGAGATTCTTTTAAAGCATATATTAAGTCTTCTTGCGTTAATACAATATTTTTATGTTTTGTATTGTAACGTTCAACCATTTCATTAATATAGTGACTATCTCTTGTTGTTTGATAGTCATAGGCTTTAAAATATTTTTCTTGGTCTTGGTAATCAACACTATATGTTGAAATATTAGAAATATATTGACCGCCAACAGCCGTAATAATACTTGAATCTAATCCACCTGAAAGCATGGTACAGATTGGTACATCACTAATTAATTGACGTTGAATACTGGCATTTACTAATTGGCGAACATCTTTGACGGTTTCCTCATAGCTTTTATGATGTTCATTTCTTTGTAATGACCAATAACGTTTATTACTTAAGAATCCTTTGTCTATTTTTAAGTAATGCGCTGGACGTAAACTATAAATATTTTTATAGATTGTTTTTCCTGGAGAAGCGCTTGGACCTAATCCTAATAATTCTTTAACACCCTCTTCATTAACTACTGCTTTTTGAAGATAGGCTAAAATACATTTCATTTCACTACTAGCGATAAAGATATCATCTTTATGATAGTAATATAATGGTTTTACACCTAAATGATCTCTTGCGACAAACAATTGATCATCATGACTAATTGAGAAAGCAAAAATACCATCAAGTTTATCTACACATTTTTCTTTATACGCGATATAACTTACGACAACTACCTCTGTATCACTTTGTGTTTGAAAGTGATACCCTTCATCAATTAATTGTCTCTTTAATTCATTCATATTGTAGATTTCACCATTGTAAGCAATTGTGTAATCTACACCTTTATAGTGATACGTAAGAGGTTGTTTACCACCCTCTAAATCAATAATAGATAAACGACGATGTCCTAATAAAGCATGAGGGGTTACTACTGTATTATGGTCATCCGGACCACGATAATTTAATAACTCTAACATCTTTTTAAATTTTGGAACACGATCAGTTAAATCTTGATGTACACTATACATACATAAAATTCCGCACATATTATCACCCTGTATAAGTATATGAATAAGGGATGAAAATATGTGTTTTATTTTCTTGTGAAAATTCACGCTTGTTGTGATAAATTATAAAATTTTTAGTCTTGTCCCCAAGTCTTCCTAAACTATTGTGATTCCTTTTTAAGCGCGGTACGATACAGTTGCAAGATATCAATATGAGGGAGGAAAAAAGATATGATGCAAAAAATTCAAAGGTTCGGTGGAGCGATGTTTACACCAGTGCTATTATTCGCCTTTGCGGGAATTAGTGTTGGTATAGGAACATTATTTACTACAGAAGCAATTATGGGTGCTCTAGCAAGTACTGATGGTTTATGGTACCAATGTTGGAATGTCGTATTACAAGGGGGATGGACAGTTTTTAACCAACTACCATTAATCTTTGTTGTTGGATTACCTATTGGTCTGGCTAAAAAACAACAAGCCCGTTGTTGTATGGAGGCCCTAGTATTATATTTAACATTTAATTACTTCTTAAGTACTATTCTTAGTCAATGGGGAGGTAACTTTGGTGTTGATTTTGGTGCTGATGTGGGAGGTACTAGTGGACTTACAATGGTCGCTAATATCAAAACATTAGATATGGGAATGATTGGGGCTTTAATGATTTCAGGAATTGTTATTTTCTTACACAATCGTTATTTTGATACAGAGTTACCAGAGTGGATGGGGACATTTAGTGGTTCATCATTCGTAGTTATTGTTGGTTTCTTTGTATTAATACCAGTAGCGTTATTATCTGCAATCGGATGGCCAGTTGTTCAAAGTGGAATGCGTGCATTCCAAGGTTTTGTTTCTGGAGCAGGTGCAGTAGGTGTATGGATATTCATTTTTATGGAACGTATTTTAATACCATTTGGATTACATCACTTAATGTATTTCCCATTCTTCTATGATTCTGCGATTGTTAATGGTGGATTATATTCGTATTGGGCAAATATGTTGCCAACCTTAGCAGGAAGTAGTGAATCATTAAAATCATTAGTTCCAGAAGCTTGGCCAACATTAACAGGACTATCGAAGATATTTGGTTGTCCAGGTATTGCTTTAGCTTTCTATGCGACAGCTAAAGATAGTAAGAAAAAGAAGATAGCAGGGTTATTAATTCCAATTACTTTAACAGCTATTGTTTGTGGGATTACAGAACCCATTGAGTTTACCTTCTTATTCATTGCCCCAGTATTGTTTGTAGTACATGCAGTACTAGCTGCGACATTGACTACTGTAGCGTATTTATTAGGAGTAGTAGGTATTTTATCTGGTGGATTAATTGAGATGTCAGCGTTGAATTTCATCCCGTTGATGTCAAGCCATTGGCCAACATACTTAACACTACTAGGTGTAGGGTTAGTCTTTACAGGTATCTACTTCGTTGTCTTTAGATTCTTAATCTTAAAATTTGATTTTAAAACACCAGGACGTGAAGATGATGAAGAAATTACTTTCCATTCTAAAGCCGACTTCAAAGATAAAAAAACAGGTGCTAAACAAAGTTTAGCAGCACTTATTCTAGAGGGATTAGGTGGAAAAGATAATATTGTAGATGTTACAAATTGTGCAACACGTTTACGAGTAAATGTTAAAGATGAATCTATTATTCAATCCGAAGCTTATTTTAAAGAAATAGGAACACATGGATTGAAAGCTACAAAAACAAATATTCAAGTTATTGTTGGTTTAAAAGTACCAAGCGTTAGAGAAGATTTTGAAGGGGTGTTATAAATAAAGGAGCGATTACAATGACAAAGAAATATAAAAATAATAAAGCAGAACAAAAACTAAAACGTTATTTCACGATTACAAAAGTCTTTCTAGCATTAACACCAATTATTGGTTATATCTATGTTTCACTTAGGGCATCTATGTTGTCTATTACCTTCCAAGAAATATTACAAACAATGCCAAGTATAACTATCATATTCCTAATAGCGATGGTTAATGCCTATGTAGCGTATCTGTTACATTTAGTACAACAAAAATTAGAACAAGGTGATACGTCATACGCTTGTATTAATATGTTACTACTAATTGCAGCACAGATGATTACAGGAAATCTATTATTTGTTTTGATGTTATTATGGATTTTCTATGTCATGGTAAAAATGTATAAAATTAATATTAAAGAAACAATAAAGAACAGTACTTTAAAAAAAGCATTCGTTTATGGTGGAGGTAGTTTCATTGTGATTCTATTTTCTTCCATTAGTTTATTCGCAACTCTTAGATTAATGTAATATAAAAAAAGGAGAAATAAAAATGGAAAAGAAGTATGCAGTAACAATCGCAGGTGGGGGAAGTACATTTACTCCAGGGATATGCCTATTATTATTAGATCATATGGATAGATTCCCAATTCGTAAGATAGTATTTTATGATAACAACAAAGAAAGACAAGAAACAATCGCTAAGGCATGTGAAATCTATTTACGTGATAATGCACCTGAAGTAGAGTTTGCTTACACTACAGACCCTAAAACAGCGTTTAGCGATATTGATTTTGTTATGTGTCATATTCGTGTTGGTTTATATGCAATGCGTGAAAAAGATGAAAAAATCCCATTAAAATATGGGGTAGTTGGTCAAGAAACATGTGGTCCAGGCGGAATCTCATATGGAATGCGTTCAATTGGTGGAGTTTTAGAAGTATTGGACTATATGGAACAATATTCACCAAATGCATGGATGTTAAATTATTCTAATCCAGCAGCTATTGTTGCTGAAGCAACAAGAAGACTACGTCCAAATTCAAAGATTTTAAATATCTGTGATATGCCTATTGATTTAGAAGAAAAAATGGCGAACATGGTTGGTTTAAAATCTCGTAAAGAATTAGATGTAGGATACTATGGTTTAAATCACTTTGGATGGTGGTATCGTATTCATGATAAAGATGGAAATGATTTATTACCTGAAATAAAAAAACACATGGCTGAAAATGGTTTTGCAGGAGCTATTTCAGAAACAAATCAACATGTTGAAAGTAGTTGGATGCAAACCTTTGCGAAAGCTAAAGATGTTTTCGCAGTAGATCCTACAACAATTCCTAATACGTATTTAAAATATTACTTCTATCCTGATTATGTCGTGGAACATGCAAACCCAGAACATACAAGAGCGAATGAAGTAATGGAGCATCGTGAAAAAATTGTATTTAGTAATTGCCAAGCTATTATAGATAAAGATTCTAGCGAAGGATGTGGTTTCGAACCAGATGCTCATGCAGAATATATTGTTGATCTAGCTTGTGCTATTGCGAAAAACACAAAAGAAAAAATGTTACTAATCGTTCCTAATGAAGGAGCTATTGAAAACTTTGATCGCACAGCGATGGTAGAAGTGCCTTGTATTGTTGGTTCAAATGGTTATGAAAGAATTGTCCAAGGGGCAATCCCACAGTTCCAAAAAGGATTAATGGAACAACAAGTTTCTGTTGAAAAACTAACAGTAGAAGCTTGGATAGAAGGAAGTTATCAAAAATTATGGCAAGCTATTACTTTATCAAGAACTGTACCTAGTGCCCGCATTGCGAAATTAATCTTAGATGATCTAGTAGAAGCAAATGTTGGTTATTGGCCAACTCTAAAATAAAATGAAATGGTTTAAGAAAAAAGATAAAGTATTATATAGTATTGCGAGCGGGAAAACAATTCCTATTGAAGAAGTACCAGATGAAGTATTCTCTACTAAAATGATGGGAGAAGGAATTGCCTTAATTCCTTCAAGTGGTAAAGTATATGCTCCATGCAATGGGAAAATAACAGTTGTCATGGAACAGAGTAAACATGCAGTTGGAATTGTAAATGAAGATGGTATTGAAATTCTTATCCATGTTGGATTAGATACAGTGAATCTTCTAGGAGAAGGATTTGAAACCCATGTTATAGTTGGAGACGAAGTAGAAAAGGGAGACTTATTAATAACTTTTGATCAACAATTACTAAATGATAAAAATATTAACAATATTATTATGTTAGTCATTGTTGAAAACAACGGATTAGAAATAAAAGATATTTATTCAAATCAGGAAGTGATTCAAAAGGATTCTCCATTGATATTATATAAATAAGATTGTTCATTTGAACAATCTTTTTTGCATAAAAAAATCCTATTCATACTGAACAGGATTAAATACATCGAATACAAGAAAGTTATGTGTGTATTCTTTTGGGAAAGAAAATGAGTTGTCTTTTTAATCATTCTTGTATTATTTTTCGATGTCACATTTGAGGGAGTTGAGTGTGTGAAAAACTCCCTACACTATTAAGACGGTTTAAAAAGCAAAAAGATTATATTTTTTTTGAAAATATTTAAAAAAATTTCATTTTCCCCTATTTTTAATACACTAATTTACTAATTATGGTTAAATATGATTAAAATAATATCGAATTATGTATTATTTATAATACCTTTTCCATATTTTTTTGTATTATCTATATATTATAATTCTATTTAGATATAAGTTATAGATAAATATAAATCTTTTTTAATACGTTATACTTCATAAAAAATAGTTTCTTTTTTACTATATTGAAGGGATATTATAAATAATATTTAAAAATCGGGGACCCTTTTTTATTTACTGGTCTCTGTAAGTTGAAAAGTGTTATGTTGAACATTTTCAATCATAAAAAACTATAGAAAGAGATGGGGAAAACAATAGTGAAAATGAAAAAAATAAGAATTAATATGTTGGTTTTTGTCTTAGTATTATCACTTTTTACTGCATTATCATATAATACGACAATAAGTGCTAATGATACTATTACAATGCAAGAAGAGATTATCTACAGTGATAATAAAAAAGAAGGTAATATTATTTTTAATTTAGAAGATGTAGATACTGGATATACAATACAACAAATTGAAAATCCGGATGGAACAATGTTAGATTTACAAAATCCAATCTATACAGTTAAACATAATGGTACATTTACATTTAAAGTAACGTATTTGAATACTACAAATGTGACGGAAGAAATACTAGAAAAGACAGTAGTAATAGATGGAATAAAAGAAAATAGTGAGGATACAATTCATCCTCGTACAGTAGAAGTTGATGGCGGATTGACATTAGAAATACCTGAGTATAGTGGAACAGGTTGGGAAAACGGTGCAATCAAAACTCTTAATTTTTATGTAGATTTTTCTAATGATAATACTAGTAATGGAAAGAAGTTAATAATAAACATTGCAGAAGGAATGCGATATGATCAAATATTAGTTGCAGGAACCTATTCTAAAGCGGGGATAGATACAACTCTAATTTCGGAGTATCCGTCTGCAGACCCTTTGTATACGGCGATTACTTCTACTACAATTCCTAAAAAAGAAGCAGCTAATACATATGGTATAGCCGCGATTGGTTCAACCTATGGAAATCTAGAATATACATTTGATAGTGGTATGAAAGCTGCTTTAATAAGTGTTAAAGTTCGTGTTGATGGACATCGCTATTATGGTCCTCATACTATATCTAAGGCAATATCTGGAAAACTATTTATGGGTGATAGTAATAATGTTATTGGGGAACTAGAACAAGATGTAGAAACTAGTGGCGAAGCTATTATTGGTCCAATTAAAATCCCTATGTCAGTAGTTACTAATGGTGGAGATGCAAATGCTTTTGTTAGTACTAATGAAGAAACATCGTATGCAATAACAGCGCAAACCGAGTTACATTTTTCTAATGGTCAATTCCTTACAACAACTGGAGCGAGACATAGATATTATAAGTCTATAAAAGCCTATTTATATTATCCAGAAGGTATGAAGTTTGAAGAGTTATTAGAAACTTTACCAAAAGATGCTCTAATTACGGATGACCAAATCAATTCTAGAGTTATTGTAGAAGCAAGCTGGCAAACAAGTTGGGCAATGGTTGTAAAGTATTCTATTCCCCAAGGAACACCGATTGGTTCCTATACAAATAAAGATCTTAATTATGCTGAAATTGAGTATTATGATGGAACTAAAGAAACTGTCGTTCAAGCAAATACGTATGTAAATACAGTAGAAGTAATAGATAAATCTTCATTTGTGAATCAAATGAGAATTGTTAAATCAGGAGATGAATATGATAATGATCTCGCTTCAGATACGTATGTACATGGGCCCCATTTCAGAGTTAACAATAACACGCCTGGAATAAAGAAAAATCAAGAGGTTCATTATGTTATTGGAGAAAACTGGCAAGTTGAAGAAGTGAATCTTCCCTTTGATGGTAGCGTAGAAAATAATACAATTACGAATATTCGATATAAAACTAACAAAAATGGTTGGCAAACATATACACTAACGGATATGAAAGAGCTATTAGATGTTAAAGGTTCTAATGGAGTAATCGCTAAAACCTTAACAAAAGAATTATTACAATTAGACGAAGATGAATACTTCTTAGAAGTAAAAGCAGAAGTAGGGACTTTTTCACAAACCTATACAACATTGGGTGGAAGATACACGAATTCAATAACTATGTATGGAAATCTTAAATCTGGAATTACTAGTGAGTCTGTTACTGTCTCTATGTATGATAAAGATGATAAGACAGGAACGATTATGAGTGCTACAGGGAATGTATATGCAACTCCTAGTAACAACATTCGAATTAGTTCTAATGCTACTGCTAAAGTGTATGACAGTGAGGGAAGTAAAACAATTACACAATTAGCTGCAGGTAGTAGTTTTGTTTTAAAATCAGAAATAACTACAAATCCATATCCATATGGAACATCGCAAGCAATTAAAAATCCTGAGATTTATATTCGTGAACCAGAAGGAATGAATATAGGAATTGATGCTTTAGAAATATTAGATTATGAAAATAAATCTGTTCCTTTTACTTATGAAAGAATTCAAAGGGAAAATGATGCAGTATATATTATTAAAACAACAGATGCTATCATTGGAAATTATTTTGGTAGAAATAAAAAAGTTCGTAAACTATATATCAATTGTCCAATAGCTACAGAAATGAAAATTGCTGGAACTTTTTATATCCGTGATTTAATTGCATGGGGTCATCCTGATGTTAGTAAATATGAAGGAAGTCTATGGTTAGTTGACACATTAGATTTTAATGGAAATGGTGATGAAACGGAATTATTATTATCAGTTCCAGTTAGTGACTTAAAAATTGCAGAGTTTAAAAATGTATTGGTGGAAACATTTTTAACCCTATCTGGTGAAGAACCAAAAGCTCCATATGTATCTACTGATAAAAATACACTAGCGTATTTTACACCAGGAACGAAAGCAGACTATACAATCAACATAACAAACACTGCAGATTCAGCAGCCTCTGAATTTGAAGTATATATTCCTATTCCAAAAACAGGGTCTAATTTCGGAGAATCTTTCCAAAGTGAGGATTTTACTTGGGATATGACATTAATAAATCCAATTGTTATTAATGAACCAGGTTTTGAAGTGTTATATTCTACAGATGCAGATGCAAGTAATTATGAATCAACTGCCTCTTATTCAACAACGCCTCCTTTAGATTTGTCAGAGGTGAAAATGGTCAAGATTAGAGCCACATCAGAAATCGCTCCAAAAGTAGAAGCAGAGATAAAAGTGCCTTTACAAGTTGATGAAACCTTTGAGACTGCAAGTGGAGATAATAAAATTGGTGAAAAAAATGTTTACAATCCAGTTTATAATGTTGTAAGTCCAACTTTTGATGGTGGTTTGCCAGGAACGAAAGTAGGAACAGAACTAGTTATTGCTGAAATAGGTGGGACAGTATTCTTAGATAAAAATGGTGATGGATTATTTAAAAAAGAAGATGCCGATGAACCATTAAAAAATGAAGAAATAGGATTATATAAATGGGATGAAATAACAAAATCTTATATTAAAGTATTAGATACAGATAATACACATATTACGGTGAAGACAAATAATGACGGAGAATATTTATTTGACTATACTACAGAATTAGGATATGGAAAATATGCAGTTCACTTTATTGAGAAAGATATGGATAAATATCAATATACAGTGCATAATCGAACAAATACAAATATTGATAGCGATGCTATTATGGATGGTTCAAATAAAGGGTGGGTACTGGATATTGATCCAACTAAACCATATGCTAAAACTATTGGATGTGGGTTCATTGAATATGATAGTGAAATAGAGCCAGTAGCTACTATTAATACTAATCCTAATCAAGTAAAGGTAGGAAATACAATCATGGTTGGTTCAACCATTGCGCCTACATTCTGGAATAATATTAAAGATCCAACAACTCCTTATACATGGGAAATAGTTGGTGATGCAAATGAACAAACAAAAGCTACATTAGTGAATAATAATGATGGAACTGTAACAATAACACCTAAGAATATAACGACAGGAATTATAACGTTCCAAATGACATTAACAATAAAAGATATATATGGAAATGTAAAAACTAGTGCACCAGCGACAATCACAATCATTGCAACAACACCGCCAACAATTACAACTACAGATTTAGATGTTTATGTTGGAGATACAGTGAATTTACTAGATGGTATAAAGGCTAAAGATAATACAGGAAATGATATACTGTTAAATGCTTTACCTGGCAGTACACAAAATACTACAATAGTACAAGATATTCCAATGACAGATAATCGTTATACAACGCCAGGAACATATAATATTAATTATACTATCAATGATGTTTATGGAAATGTAACAACGAAATCAAGGAGTATTAGAGTACATGGATTACCAACAATTAATGCTAATGGACAAGAATATGTAATAACAGACCCAACAATACTAACAAATATCCAAAATAATCCTACAGCTAGTTATTTAGTAGCAGGAAGTACTGTTGGAAGTACGCCAACTTCTGTAAATATTCCTGGACCAGCTAATACTGTAGGTGGTAATAATACAATTAAATATGAGATTGTAACTGGCCCTAGTATGGACTTTAGCGTAGCTGGTATTTACCAAGTAAAATATACGGCAACAGATCCGAATGGTAAAACAACTGACAAGACAGTAGATGTATTCATTAAGCCAACAGAAAGTATTACAGATTCAACTGGAACCTATATAATTAACGCTAATGACTTTACTATTGAAAATGGGGAAGCAAAAGAGTTAACAGAAACATTAGTAAAGAACAATAGTCATGGTAATGCATCCGCAATAAAGAAAGTAATAGATAAAGATGGAAATATTACCTATGTTGATGTAAGTGATAAAATCACAGTAAATATATCACAACTGACTGCTATTAAATCTGTCACAAAGGTAGGGGGAGTATTTACATTAAGTTATACAATAAAAGATGAAGAAAAAACAATATCCAAAGATATACAAGTTACTGTAAACATGGCAACAGATGAATTAGTAGTTAGTGTTGATTCAACAGATTATATTGTTAAAGAAGGAAATAATATTACTATTACACCAACTATAAACTTGAGTTATTGGGATGAAATCAAAGATACTACAACACCCTATACTTGGGAATTGGTAAATAGTAGTGATAGTGCGTATGTATCATTAAATGGTACTAGTCAAAAAGAGTTAACAATAAGTGGAACTAATAAAACGACAGGAATAATACCAATTAAAATTACTGTTAAAGATGCACTAGGAAGAAATTCCACAGCTATCGCTAATATTCGTGTAGTAACGAGTGAAGCACCAATTATTACAGTACCATCAAAAACAGTATATATCGGAGATACAGTAGATTTAGTAACAGATGTAACTGTACTTGATGGCGATAATAATAATATAAGTTTAATTACTAGTGGAGATAATAAAAATACCCAGATTGATCATCAAATAGAAATAGTAGACAATAAATATGTTACCGCAGGGACGTATAATGTTACTTATAAAATAGTAGACCAATGGGGAAATGAAGGTATTGTAAATGGTCAAATTAAAGTACATGGGTTACCTGAAATTTCTGGTGATACACAAGAATATACACTTGGAGAAGATGATATTTTATTAGGGGTTACAACAAATCCTAAAGCATCATGGTTATGTGCAGGTGACACAGTTGGTGATACTCCTACAGAGATTACAATTGTAGGACCAGCTACTCTTGATACTAGTGGTGATATACAATATACTGTATTAAGTGGACCTAATAACACATTAGATTTTAGTGAAGCAGGTGTATATAGTGTTCAATATACAGCGACTAATGTAGATGGAAAAACATGTGCTATAACAGTTGATGTTACTGTGAAATCAAGAAATAGTATAACAGATGGTACAAATTCTTCAACAAAAGAAGAACCAGTAACATCTACGGATAAATCGGTTACTACAACGGATAATACAAACTTACTAGAATATAGTATTCTTCTGATTTTAGCAGGAGGATGTATGATTCTTCAAAAAATATTAAAGTATAAACAAAAGCTATAGAATTTTCTATAGCTTTTCAATATTTATAGGGTTAGAATAGCATATATCTTGATGCTTTATTATTAAAGAAAGATATATTTTATTTTTTCACATTCTTACAGCCTATTTTATAGTATAATAAAGTAAAATGTAAAGGTATGGTGATAAGCGTGAGATTGGAAGAATTAATAAATAAGAACTATGATCATTTAAACGAGAATGATTTATACATATGGAAATACATAATGCAACATAAAAAAGAATGTGTTTCATTATCTATTGATGAATTAGCGAAACGATGTCATGTATCTAGAACAACAATTTTACGTTTCTCTAAACGTTTAGGATTAAAAGGGTATGCAGAACTGAAAGTGTATTTACGAATTGATAATGAAACGTATAAACAAGCAGATAGTGGATTAGAAAGAATTTATCATACATACAGTAAGTATATGAAAGAAATGAAAAACAAAGATTTTAGCTCGATTATTAAGTATATTCATCAAGCTAGAAATTTATATGCATATGGAACAGGTGCTATTCAAAATAATGTTGCTGCTGAATTAAAACGTTCTTTTCTAATGGTGGATAAGCTTTTCTTTAATATTCGTTCTATTAATGAAACAGATGCCTTTGTGAATATTATGAATCATCAAGATATTATTATTATGATTTCCTATTCAGGAGAAAATGAAGCAATGTTAGAGTTCGTTAAAAAGTTAAAAACGAAAGGTATTCCCATCATTTCTATCACGGCTAATAAAGATAATAGCTTAGCACAACAAGCAGTAGAGGCATTATATGTAGAGATACCCAATATAGTAAATCCGATTGGAGCTAGATATGAAGGGTTAGTAAATTATTTTGTTTTAATTGATTTCCTTGTAGTGAAATATATGGATTATTTAGGAAAGGAAGAGGTACATGTCTAATACAATAGAAGAATTAGTAGAGAAGCATTATGATGTATTAAATGAAAATGATTTATATATCTGGCAATACATTTACCATCATAAGGAACAAGTTCAAAAAATGTCAATACAAGAGCTATCTCATATGTGTAATGTTTCGCATACTAGTATTTTGCGATTCACTAAAAAGATTGGATTAGAAGGGGATAGTGAACTAAAGTTTTACTTAAAATTAGGTTTAGAACAAGGACCTAGTTTTGATAGGAATTTAATTCATAACTCAGTAAATGAATTAACAAATACCTTAAGAAATTTAGAAGGAAAAGATTTGGATGATATTTTAAAACTAATTGATGAAGCTAGACATGTATTTATTTATGGAACAGGAGAAGTTCAATATAATGCAGCTTTAGAGTTTAAAAGAGAGTTCGCATATCGTAGAAAAATTATGCATGTAGTTGAAGGAAAGACAGAGATTGATACGGTTTTACATACGGCTAATGAAGAAGATGTATTTATTATTATTTCGATGTCTGGAGAAAATGAAGTCGCTGTAAATTTGGCGAAGGCATTGCGTAAAATGCGAATATCTTCTATTGGAATAGCATTAGACACTAATAATTTATTAAAAAAATACTGTAAGGAATTTATTGGTTTTACATGTCATGCATTTCATACGGGGTATTATAATATCTAGTATAGTTGCACGGGGCATTTTTTCTTGTTGTGTAATATGTTATTCTTGAAATATATTGAGTATAAAGATTTACAAGTTGTAAAGGAGAAAAGTTATGTTTGATGAAATTATTCAAAAATATTATGATAATAAAAATGATGAAACAGCTATTACAATGTAAGCATATATGAAGAACCAATTTACATTTTTAGGTCTTAAAAGACCAACACGCACAGAAATACAAAAAGAGTTCATGCGTAAAAGTAAAAAAACAAAAAGTATTGATTGGGAATTCGTAATAGAAATGTTTAATAAAGAAGAAAGAGAATTTCAATACTTAGCCTTAGATTATATTAAATGGTTACATAAATTATTAAAGAAAGAAGATATCGATATCTTAGAACAATTAATAGTAACTAAATCTTGGTGGGATACTGTAGATATTCTTGATAACTATGTTGGTCAACTATGCTTACAATATCCAGAACTTAAACAAAGTCATATTCAAAGGTATATTAAAAGTGAGAATATTTGGTTAAAGAGAATAGCAATCAACTTTCAATTACAATATAAACAAGATGTTGATACAACCATTTTAACAGAAGCAATTCTATCAAATATTGATACTAAAGAATTCTTTGTTGATAAAGCTATTGGTTGGGCTTTACGTGAATATAGTAAAGTAAATCCAAAATGGGTAGAGGAATTTATAGATAAACATAAAAATGACTTGTCTAAATTAAGTATAAAAGAAGGAACAAAATTATTATAATAGGAGGGGATAGTTATGGATGATGAGTTCGCATATTTAATCTTATCAGTCGTTTCAGAAATACCAGAAGGGAAAGTATCTAGTTATGGGCAGATTGCGAAATTAGCGGGATATCCTAAGAATGCTAGAAAAGTAGGGAAAGTATTATCCAATGCTGAATTTTTCGGAAGATTTCCATGTCATAGAGTTATTCATAGTGATGGAAAACTAGTACAAGGATGGTATGAACAACAAGATTTATTAGAAAGAGAGGGAATTGTATTTACTAGAAGTGGTGTAGTAAATATGAAAAAATATCAATGGAAGATGTAAAAATATTTAAAAGAAGTACAATATTATTATTT
>JBKEBJ010000290.1:0-3520 GCA_047973105.1 Coprobacillaceae bacterium
TAACAGATTCAGACAATAACACAGATACGAAAGTAGTAACTGTCGTAGTGAATGATGGAAGTTATGAAGTAGGAACAGATTATATTGTTCAAGCTCAATCGTTTACGAAGAAAGTATCGGAAGTAGAAACTACAGAAGGTAAAGTACTAGAAGCAACGCAAGCGAAAGCATGGAAAGTAGATAGTATAGATGGAGCGACAGACGTAGACGCTACTATCACAGATGATGGTGGATATAAAGCAGAAGAAGGAGTCTACACAATTGTAGTAGCTGCGAAAGATGAAACAAGTGTCAATCGAACAGTGTATGGAATTGTTGTACCAGATGATGCGCATATAGAAGAGACAGAAGATTATGTCATAATAGCTAGTAATGCAACTATTAGTTCTAATAAAGTGGCACAATTAGATGCACAAAAGGTTATTAATTTAACAAACGCTAAAGCTTATAATAAAAATACAGGGCAATTAGTGGATGTAGCTATTACAGGTGGAAATCATGGAATAACAGAAGTAAAAGGAGATTATCCAGTTACTTTTGAGATAGTGGAGAAACAAACAATTCAAGTGACAGCTACAGTCACAGTAACAGAAACAATGTTAGTATTAAATGCAAATGATGTAATTGTTACATATGAAGATTCAATTAAAGAATTAGCTAAAGTAAATGTAAGTCTGGGAATTGCAAGATTTATTATGCCAGGAACTAATGACATCAAAGTAAATGCAGTAGAATTAGCGCTTATTCAAAATGGCTTAGAAACTGGTGGAGAGTACAATTTAACATTCTACGTAGAAAGTGAAGGTATTACGTATAGTAAAACAATAAAAGTAACAGTTTTAGCTAAAGTAGTGACCCCACCTACAAAACCAGCACCAACAGTACCAGAACAAGATACGATTTCGGTAGAAACTTCAGCTGGTAGTGCAGTATCTACTGCTGATGGAAGTGGTTTAGAATGGATGACTCTTATGTTTGGAATTTCATTAAGTATTTTAACAATTTTGACTAAGTATAAAAGAAAAGGATCGATAAAATAAAATTGTAATTAAAACAAAATACATCCTACAGATTAGTAAATATCTAATCTTGTAAGGATGTATTTTCATATAATATATGTAATGAAAAATTAAGCTTTGAATCTTTTGTGGAAAAAGTTGTAATATCTTAAATTTATTGCATATTACTTTAGAAATTTAGTATATTATGCTATTTTATGAGTATAGATAATACTTGATATTTATATGTGTATTGAATAAGGGGAAGAGATAATATGAAAGCAAAAATTGATACAGAAGTTGTACAATCTTTCAAAGAAGGAAATGAAAGTGCCTTCTCTGAATTATATAAATCTTATTATAAAAGAGTTTACTTTTTTTGCGTATCAACATTGTCGTGATGAAGAATTATCTAAAGATATTGTTCAAAATACATTTATGGAAGTCTATAAATCTAGAGAAAATCTGAGAAAAAATGAAGCTTTTTATAGTTGGATGCTTCAAATTGCTTATTACCAAGTAATAAAGAATGTAGGAAAAGAGGCTAAAAAGAAATCTTTATGTGGTGGTGTAGATGATATTGAGAATTTTTTAGATTCTTCAACAGATGAAATCGAAAAACAAGTAGAAAACAAAGAAGTTATTAAAACGATATACGATTGTATAGAAGTAATGAAACCAGCGTATAAAGAAGTTGCAGTATTACGATATTATTATGAGCTTACAACTAGAGAAATTGCTACTGTTTTATCTATTGCTATTGGTACTGCTAAAAGTCGAACATATCGTGTTAATAGGATTATACAAAAAGATTTAAGAGCGGCAGGATTAGCGCCAGATATTAGTCATTCTTCTGCTATCTTTACCATGATTGTACCAAGTATAATGAAGGCTGTTGAATCATCAGAAAATATGGATAGCATCTCTAATATGAATGAGGTCATTATAGATACTGTTGGAAAGACTATAACAGCTATTGAGTCTCAAATATTTGGAACAAAGCTGATTCTAGGGTTAAGCGCTAGTGCTGTAATAGGTGGAACAGCGTATCTTACGACAACTCAAAATTCCTCTAATTTAGGAAGTTTAGTTATGGATAATATTTTACAGGAAGTAGAGTATGATAGTAGAATTAAAGATATTGTTTATAATCCAGAGTATACTAGTGAGTCAATAGATATCACTGTGCAAACAAGTAATGATAATTATGATCAAATACTAATAAATGGTGAGGAATCATTGACTATCAATGAAAATGGACTGTACGAAGTAACTCTATTAAAAGAAGGAAATGTTATAGATCAAAAGCAATTAGAAATAAATAATTTTGATTATGATAGTCCAGAATTAATAAGTGTTGAAAAAGTAGAGGACAGATGTATTATTAAAATGGAAGATAAAGGATCAGGATTAAACTATGAAAGTATAAAATACTATTATAATGGTGAGTTAAGTAGTAATTATACAGTCGATAAAACAAGCAATACAATTATTTTTAACTATCAAAACTATTCAAGTAATATATTTTATATTGAAGATATTGTTGGAAATTGGCGAGAAGTTAAAGTAGTCTCAGATAATGTTTAAAAGAGAGGAAATTATTTTCCTCTCTTTTTACTAAATATAGAATTTAAAAAAAAGAATGTATTTTATTACATTCTTTTTGTATAGATAGAAAACCTATTTTATTAGTCTAGTCAATGCTTGCTGCAATTTCATCTTTAACAGTAACACCTTCAGCTTCTAATTCAGCAATTTTAGCTGCGAATTGAGGTAAGTGTTTTTTATGAGCGATTAATAACTCATCTAAGACACGTTTAGCTGTTTTTCCACTTGGTACTTGTGGATTTAAGATAAATGCTTGTAATGCAGTTCCATAATCACCTGTTACAGCAGCTTCAATCGTACATAATTCCATGTTTTTCATAACTTGTAACCATCCACGTTCAGCAGGTTGTAAAGGTCCAAAAGCGATTGGTAATGCTCCAGAAGCACCAATATATGCAGAAACTTCTACTGCACAATCCACTGGTAAATCAGGTACAGCTCCATTATTTCTTGTTGATACAACGATGTGAGATTTTTTATCTGCATAAATAGATGCAATAGTTTCACATGCAGCATCAGAATAATGAGTACCACCACGTTTTGTTAATTGTTCTGGTTTGTAATCTAATTTTGGATCTTTATATAATTCAAATAATTCTGCTTCTGTTTGTTTTACTTGTTGTCCACGAGTTCCAACTTTAGGATTATTGAATTCTTCAATTCCATGAGCTAACATGTCTGCTTGTAAATAATAATATCTATGGTATCCACAAGGAATCATTTTCATTTGTTCTAATTGTTCTCTCATGAATGGTACATCATGAATGTTTGCAGGAATTCCTGCATCATCTTTGTACATTTTATCAATAATATCCATAGTAACTTCTTTTCCAGTGTTATCAAATACTCTATGCCAATGGAAATGATTTAATCCCGCAAATTTATAAGTTAAATCTTCTAATGATTTATCTAAT
>JBKEBJ010000293.1:0-2104 GCA_047973105.1 Coprobacillaceae bacterium
ATATTTTACCACATATTATTTTCAAATCATAATACTTATCTTTTTAAATAGTGCAATACAGTTACTCCATCTTCAATATAATATCCTTTTAAAGTTAACGGTATCGTTGGATTATTACCTAAGAAAAGAGGAATTCCATTACCTAGAATTATTGGAATAATGCCAATAATATATTCATCTATACTATCTTCCTTAATAAAAGTATCAATAGATTTTCCACCACCAAATAAATATATATCACCTGTAGCTTTTTCTTTTAATTCCTTAATAATCATTGTATTGTCACCACTAATAAAATGAACATTATCATAATCCTTTAAGACTTTTGAAGTCATAACATATATTTGTTTATTCGTATATTCTAGATGCAT
Organism: Coprobacillaceae bacterium; assembly: GCA_047973105.1. Taxonomy (GTDB): domain Bacteria; phylum Bacillota_I; class Bacilli_A; order Erysipelotrichales; family Coprobacillaceae; genus CAKVJS01. Next base: position 372 of record JBKEBJ010000293.1, read on the forward strand.
TTGTAGTTCATAACAACGTTGTCCCATAACTACAATATCAATATTCTCTAAAAATTTTTGATGACCCCATACGGTATTTGTATGTACTACATTTTTGCCATCACCTTGAATCCAGGTATAACCATCATCATTGTCTGCAATATAACCATCAACGCTGATAGCTAAATTTAATATGATTTTATTACTCATTCTTATTTCCTCCTTTTTATAGTATATCTTGTTATTAAAAAATAGAAAATACAGTATTTTCTATTTCTTACTTTTTCTTGGTTTTGGTTTTGGTAAATTTTCGCAAGTAATTTTTGTTAGTTCGCTTAACAATTCTCGATTATCTATATCTTTAATTAATAATGCTGGCTTTGCACCTTCATAAGGATACGCTGTTTCATATTCCTTAAGATACGCTTTGCCTTCTTCCGTAATTTTAACTAAGAATTGATCATCGCAAACCATTGCGAAATAAATATCGTTACAATAAATCCCGTATTCACCAAACATTTTACGATAACGTATTTCACCTGCATCACGTAATTGTTCACAAACAAACTCTACTAATGATTGACTTGAAGCCATATTATGTCCCCCTTTATTATATTATCTTTAGTATATCTTAAAATTTATATATTTCATTGTAAAATTCTGACAAATTATGAATATATTTTGTTGGTGTTGCTTTACATATTTCTTTAAAAACATGGTTAAAATGTGCTTGATCAAAATATTCATTTTGATGTGCAATATCTGTTAGTGAGGTATCATCCAATGTTGGTAATAAGCGATTAAGATTCATGATTTTTTTATATGCAGTACCAGATATTCCAATATACTTTTTAAAATATCGATGAATTTGACGTTCGCTAACTTGGAACTGATTACTTAATGAAGATGTCGTAAAATCATCTTCTTGTACAGCCTTAATGAATTCTCGATAAATACGATCTTCTTTATTACGTTTTATATAGTTCTTACAAACATTGTTTATCCTTTCAACCATCCTATCATAAGTCGTTGAAGTATTTATAATAGTTGTGAATTCTTCATATAATTCTGGTAATAATTCATCTAATTCTATTTTGTTATCTACAAATGCATCCATTGACTTAGGTAGAAAAGAGTATAATCCGCCAGGTAAAAACTCAATAAAAAAACGATGTTCTGCAGTATTTAAATCATTATTTAAAGTAACTGCCTTTGTCATTGGTCCCCACATTCGCATTTTAATATCTGGATGTAGAGGCATTACAATACAACCACTTAAATCTGGTATAATATGAAGAACAGTTCCTTTCGGAATTACTTTATCTTTATTTTGAAAAGTGATTGTGTAATGTGCTATACAGTGTCTTAATTCTTTATCTGGAGCTATGTATAAATGATTATCACTTTTTCTAATATATTCTTTTGTGTAACTTTTAATTTTCATTATTCTCTCCTGTAGTCCTTCTTTTAGTATAACAGTATTTCATTAATTAGGTAAACTGCTTTTTTATATAGTAAAATAATCTTCAGTAATTCTTAATATTTTTTTAATACTCTTAAGATTCAAATATAGTATAGTTATTTCAGAGAGAGTGGTGTATTTGAAAAGCAATAATAAGATATTTGATATTGTACTACTGATTCTTGGCATAATTAGTATAGTATACTTTGTAGTATTACTACTGACAATATCCTTTAGTTTCTTCCTCCTAATCTACCCTATATTCTCTCTTATTACTATTGGATTAGCAGGT
>JBKEBJ010000360.1:0-4178 GCA_047973105.1 Coprobacillaceae bacterium
TCACGAAAAAAGACTAGTGATTTATTTAGCCGTTTTACTCCGAGTAACTTACCGGCTTTTACTTCTTTAGATTCAAGGATTGTATACCACATATTTTCAATCATATTTACCTCCAATATAATTCAAGATTTCTTACCACTATTATAGCACTTACCTTATAAAATTTACTACTAATGATTATGCTTGGTCTTTTATAAAGCAGGATATAATTCTAGTACTCACAGTTTCAAGCAAATCTATGATTTTTACTCACATTCTATTTATTACTATCTTTTCTACTTTTTCTAAAATTTCGGATTATGCAATTTTATTTAGATAATTTATTATTATATGCCATATACATCTAATGCTACACTGTACTTCCATTTATAGAACGTAATAACAAAAAATCACTACAAAGTAGTGACCTTAGTGTATTACCTACAAGCTTATAATCTTTAACAATGCAATAGATGTTTGTTTTTCTTTCTAAGTTAAAAAGCTAACTAACCGTTTCAATTTTAAATGCAAAATAATAATACTTAAACAATAAAGCTATAATAATGAATATTTTGCCATAAATGTTATCCATTATTAAAAACGGGATTAGCATAAGTAACGTAACAGGGATGCATATTGAAAGCTTTGTCTTAAGCGGCATTTGGTTGTTCTTTACAAAGTTTTCTAGATGCTTTTGATAAATCTTTGTGCATTTAAACCAATTCTCAACACGACTTGATCCTTTTGCAAAACAGACTGCAGCTAATAACAAGATAGGGGTTGTTGGAAGAATTGGTAATACTATACCTATCATTGCAATTACAAATAATATTAAGCCTAAACACGTATATAAATATCTAGCCATTTAACTCCTCAATATCTATTATCTGATCACAAATACCAAGCGTTGAACTACGGTGTGAAACAATAATAATTGTTTTATTTTTTATTTGACGTAAGCTATCTAATATAATGCTTTCACCTAATGTATCTAAATTTGCTGTTGGTTCGTCTAAGATAATATATTGACTATCACTTAAAATTGCACGAGCAATTCCAAGTCTTTGGCGCTCTCCACCACTTAAATTACTACCATTTTCACCGATTATAGTATCTAAGCCCGCAGGTAAACTAATAACAAATTGATCAATTACAGCTAATTTTAAACTATCAATCATCTGCCTAGAAGTTGCATCAAGTTTTGCAAGTTTTAAATTTTCACGAATCGTATCATTTAATAAAAAGGTTTCCTGTTGTACAAAACTAATGTTACTTCGCAAACTAGTAGTATTAATTCCATTAATATCGTGAGTATTATATTTAATTGTACCCATATCAGTTTGATAAAAGCGCATAAGTAATTTTAAAACAGTACTTTTTCCACTACCACTTTCACCTTTAATACCAATAATCTTATTATTTTCGATAACCATACTCAAATTTCTAAGCACTTGATTATTATTATACTTAAAGTTAACATTTTCTAACTGAATATCTCCCGGTTGTAAATCAATACCATCCGTAACATCAGTTGTTATCACTTCTTCATCTAAGAGTCCTAAAAGCCTTTTCGCACTACCAAAGGTAATAAGTAAATTATTAGCAAGGTTTGAAAGTGCTACAACTGGTCCAAATGAGCTAACAAGCAATACAAAACCTAACATTCCACTACTACTACTAATAAGTCCATTGCTTGTTGCTACATAAACATAAGCGATTGCTATTAATCCAGTGGCTAATATTAGAGTATTCGTTATTGCTTGTTGCTTCCCTTCAACTTTACGCATTATAGCTTGATGCGATACAAGGTTTTCAGTTTTAGACTTAATCATTTCTAAATAGTTTTGATCATAATTATACTGCTTAATTTCATCTAGTCCATACAAACCATCTAAGACTGTATCACTCATATCAGCGGCATCATCTCGATACTTAGTTCCGATATCAGCACCGATTCTCGTAATGTAAAAGGGAACTGCTACTCCAATGATAAGATAACTACATAAACCAATTAATCCAAATACGGGATTTATTACAAATAAAGCTAAAACAACTAGTAAGTTAGTTATTATTGCAATCGCAACTGGTGAAATAGTATGAGCATAAAATACTTCTAATAACTCTACATCTGTCGTTATCATCGAAACTAATTCTCCACTGTCTCTTCCTTCTAACTTAGCAGGAGCAAGTTTACGTAACTTTTTAAATACAATATCACGAATTATCGCTAACACCTTAAACGCAATATAATGATTTGAAGCTTGCTCACCATAACGGAGTAAGCCACGCAATAAACTACATACAACAATTAATATAATTACTTGCTGTAGTGTAATAAATGAGAAGTGAGTCGGATCAATGAAAATCCCTATTCCATATGCTCCTAATACTGGAATCATAATTGCTGCTAAGAAACCAAGAACACCCAGTGTAATTGCTAAAATCATAATTGGTAACATTTGTTTAACAAGACCTATTAAGCGCATACTCATTTTAAAATTACTATTCATCATCACTTCCTCCTAACTTTTCTAATTCACTTTGCTTTATATACATTCGATTATATAGATTCTTATTACTAAGCAACTGTTGGTGATTTCCTCTTTCAATAACTTTACCACCATCTATTACAAAAATAGTCTGTGATTTGACAATTGAACGTAAGCGATGAGCTATTACAATTACTAATTTAGATTTACTTAGTTCAGCTATTTGATTGTTAATTATCCGTTCGCTTTCAATATCAATATTTGAAGTTGCTTCATCAAATATAATGATTGGTCTGTCAGCTAAAATTGTACGTGCAAGCGTAAGCCTTTGTTTCTGCCCTCCACTCAAATTTGAGCCTCCTGCTGCAACTGACATATCTAAGCCTCCACTTTCTTCAACAAAATCAAGTAATGCAACTTTGTCTAAAGTCTGTTTTAAAACCTCATCTGAATAATCACCAACAATTAATAGGTTTGAGCGAATTGTTCCTTTAAAAATATAGCTATCATGTTTTACTAAAGAAATATAATTACTAGGATCAATTGCTTGTAAATCCTCATTATTTATTAGGATTTTACCTTGATAACCTTTATACATTTTCATTAGTAATTTTGCAATCGTACTTTTCCCACTTCCACTTGGCCCGACTATTGCATTTAGACCAGTTTTAAACTCAAGGTTAACAGCATCTAATGTTTTTACATCGAATCCAAAATTAACATCTGTGATACTAATCGCTTGCACATCTTTACACTTAACTAGTTCAACACTTGAAACTACTTGCATATCTAGCAATGAATAAATTTTGTCACTTGCGGCCTTCCCATTCATTGCAATATGAAAAAATGAGCCTAGCAGTCGCATTGGAATAAAGAATTCAGCTGAAAGTAAAATTATTAAAATTGCGCTAAATACTGAAATCTCATTTGTTGATAGTTGGTTTAATCCAACTATTATTCCTAGTCCTGCGCCACCATAGGCAACAATATCCATTACTGAAATTGAGTTTAGTTGCATTATTAAAACCCGCATTGTCGACTTACGGAAATGCTCAGCTTCGACATTCATTTTTTGATTCTGATACTCATCACTTTGAAAGACTTTTAAAGTAACTAAACCACTTATACTATCTAAGAAAGTATTGCCTAATCCAGTATAATCATCCCAATATTTACTTAATATTCGTTTAGCAATTTTTTGAACAAATACAATTGAAACAGGGATTAATGGTACGCAGATGAATAGAACAAAAGCGCTCGTCACACTAAACGGAGCAATTACTAATAATAAAATTAGTGGTGCTATCATCGCATACATAAACTGCGGTATATACTTCGCAAAGTAGATATCTAATTGTTCAATTCCCTCAACACTTAACTGTACAAGCTCTGCTGTACTTCGAACATCTCGATAACTGCTTCCAAGTTCAAGTATTTTTAAATATAGCTTCTCTCGTAATACTAATTTGATTACCTCACTAGACTTGTGGCTATAAAAACTAGCTTTCATTACAAACTGATATCTCGCTATAATGACTAGGATTCCAATGCCTAGTAATAACCATAAATCTTCTACTGGCTGATTATTAATTACGCTGGCTAGTACATAGGAAAAAATTACTGTTAGGGTTATATTACACATTAAACTAAGCAATTGCATAGCTACATTACGTTTTATATAGTCAACTGATTGGGCTGACTCGCTTATTA
>JBKEBJ010000376.1:0-11774 GCA_047973105.1 Coprobacillaceae bacterium
TTTAGACTGTTTTGAATAAAGAGTATTATATAATTATGGAGGAAACTAGATGCTAGTAGATATTACAGTAGAGATTACACCAAAAATGGTAACAGATGCACAAGGAAATGAAAAAAAAGCATTAGTTGGGCACTTAGGAACACATTTTGATGTTATGAATAAAATATTCCCATTAGAATATGTAGAAAGAAAAGCAATAGTATTTGATGTAAAAGATATAAGAGACAGAGATATAATTATTTCAGATATTGATTTAGATAAAATAAAAGAAGATATGTTTGTAGCATTTAATACGGGATTTATTGAGGAAGTTGGTTATGGAGGATCAACCTATTTTAAGGAACATCCGCAATTATCTGATGCATTAATTGAAGCGTTAATAAAAAGGAAAATATCTATCATTGGTATAGATTGTGCAGGTGTAAGAAGAGGAAAAGAACATACACCAAAAGACCAATATTGTGCTGACCATGATGTTTTTATCATTGAAAATTTATGTAATTTAAAGGCAATTCTTGGTAACAATAAAGATAAAGAATTTATCGCTAATACATATCCAGTAAAGTATACTAATATGACAGGATTACCCTGTCGTGTGGTTGCGAAAATATAAAAGTATCGTGTTTTTTAAACAATTGTATTATAATAAATAAAAGGTGAATTTATGAAAGAAATAAAAGAAATTGTAGTAGTAGAAGGTAAGACGGATACAGCTGTATTAAAAGAACTATTTATTGTTGATACAATAGAAACAATGGGATTACAACTACCTAAAGAAACACTAGAAATAATTAAAGAAGCAAATAAAGCAAGAGGTGTTATTGTTTTAACAGATCCCGATTTTCCTGGTAAAAAAATTAGAGATCAAATACAAACAATAGTCCCAAATTGTAAACATGCCTTTATTCATCGTAAAGATGCTATTGGAAAAAAGAAATTAGGAGTGGCTGAAGCAAGAAAAGAAGCAATCATTGAAGCTTTAGAAAATTGTGTTACTTTTTCTAAAACAACAGAGAGTATAACATGGTCAGAATTTTTATCTTTAAATATTGTTGGCGATAAAAAAAGAAGATTAGAAGTATATAATGCATTTCATTTAGGCTATGGAAATGTAAAAACATTATTTAAAAGATTAAATATGATTGGTATTACAAAGCAACAAATAATAGAAATTATAGGAGAATAAAATGAAGGATATTGCTACAAGGAGTACAACAACATATATATTAGAAAAATATCATTTACAAGCTCTAAAAAAATATGGACAAAATTTTCTAATAGATAGTAATATCATTCATAATATTGTATCTTCTGCAAATATTGATAATGAAACATGCGTTATTGAAATAGGACCAGGAATTGGAGCATTAACACAAATATTGGCTAGAACTGCTAAGAAAGCAAAGTGTTTTGAAATAGATCAACGCTTTAAAAATGTATATGCAGAATTTTTGACAGAGGAAAATATTGAGATAGTATTCCAAGATTTTTTAGATGTAGATATAAAACAAGAAATTGACGCTCTTAAAAAAGAGTACAAGAAAGTATGTCTTGTTGCAAACTTACCATACTATATTACAACGCAGATTATTGAAAAAGTAATTCTATCAAATTGTAATATTGATTCTATGGTAGTTATGGTGCAAAAAGAGGTAGCGTTGAAGTATACAAGTAATTATAAAAATCCATTACTATTAATGATAGAAGATATAGGAAGTATTTCTTATGCATTTACAGTAAGTAAAAATGTTTTTTTACCAGCGCCACGAGTAGATTCAGCAATCTTAAAAATAACTAAAGAAAGGGATATTGATATATATCTATATAATATTTTACAAAAAGCTTTTAAACAAAGGAGAAAAACAATTTATAATAATCTTAAGGATAGTTATAAAGATATTGATGTTGCTTTAAAAGATAGCGCTATTGAAAAAAACAAACGAAGTGAAGAATTAACTTTAGAAGATTTCAAAAGGCTCACAAAAAATATAAAATAACATATACTATAGTGGTGGTATATATGAAAATAGGAGATATAGTATGCCGTAAAAAGTACGGCAAAGACATTTGTTTTGAAATTATTGATATTAAAGATGATATGTATTATCTTCGCGGAGTAGAGTATCGTTTAGTTGTAGATAGTCCAATTGATGACTTAGAACTAAGTGATTTTAGTGAAGAAAAAACAGATATCGTTATTGAGAGTAAACCATATATTAAAGGAACGGTATTGCATATTGATGGTGATGAGAAGTATCTAAATACTTGTATGAAGAAATATAAAGAACTAAATGTTACAGCATTTGGTTATCATATGCCAGAAGCTAGAATGAAAGAGGAAATAGTTCCTTTATTACAAAGGCATAAACCTAATTTATTAGTAATAACAAGTCATGATGCATTAAAGCGTGATAGTAATAGCAAAGATGTAGAAAGTTATTTACATTCTAAAGATTTTGTAGATGCTATTAAACTTGCGAGACTATATGAAGATGATAAGGATAGCTTAATAATTTTTGCAGGAGCTTGTCAATCTTACTATGAGCTATTATTAGCAAGTGGAGCTAATTTCGCTTCTAGTCCAAGTAGAAAAAACATTCATGCTTTAGATCCAGTTTTTGTTGTTAGTCAAGTAGCCAGTGCTAGTGTAACTAACTATGTAGATTTAGAGAATATTATTAAAAAAACATCACATAAAGATCAAGGAATCGGTGGTATTGATACCCGAGGAGTCGCAAGGAAAATATATCCAACAAGTAGGTGATAAGATGAAAGTAAAAGCGCACGCTAAGATTAATTTAGCTTTAGACATTATTAGAAAAAGAGATGATGGTTATCATGATTTAGAAATGATAATGATACCCATCACTTTGCATGATTTATTATATGTAGATATTATTGATGAAGGAATAGTGATTGAATCCAACAGTAAGGTTATGCCAACAGATGGAAAAAACATTATGCATAAAGTTGCTAAAATTATTATGGAAGAATATAAAATAAAGAAAGGAATTAAAATCTTTGTTTATAAACATATTCCAACACAAGCAGGATTGGCAGGAGGTAGTGCCGATGGTGCAGCTGTAATTAAAGCAATGAATTCCTTGTTCCAATTACAAATGACAAATGAAAAAATGGCTGAGATAGGAAAACAGGTTGGTGCTGATTTACCATTTTGTATATACGAGAAAAAGGCATTTGTTGAAGGAATTGGAGAAAAACTACAATTTATTAATCAATCTTTTGATGCGCAAATACTATTAGTTAAACCAAAAAAAGGGGTATCGACAAAAAAAGCTTTTACGAATATAAAGTTAGAAAAAGTAAAACATGCAAATTGTCATAAAATGAAAAAAGGTATGGAAGAACAAAACTATCAAAGTGTTATCGATAATTTACAAAACACACTAGAGATTCCATCTATAGAATTAGTTCCAGAAATTCAAATTATCAAAGATACTATGCTTTCTTTAGGTTTCGATGGAGCATTAATGTCAGGTAGTGGTTCCTGTGTGTTTGGTATTACCAGAGATTTAAAGGTTTTAGAAAAAGGCTATCAACATTTTAAAAATAAAAATTTGTTTGTAAGAAAAACAGAAGTATTGAATAGCTAGGAATAATACAAAATAAGACACATATAATGATAATGTCTTAATAAAAATAAGTATTGTTAGAAAAAACACTAATAATGTCTTTTTTTTAGGATGGTTTTTTGTTAAAATGGGGGTATTGAAGAGGTGTCTATGAAAAAATATGCGATAGTAATGGCTGCCGGTAAAGGCACAAGAATGATTTCGGATAAACCAAAGGTTGTCCATGAAGTGTTATATAAGCCAATGATAAACCACATTATCACAGCTTTAAATGAATTAGAAGTAGATAAGATTTATGTAATTGTTGGGCATAAAGCAGAAGAAGTAAAAGCTTTAGTTCAAGATGAAAAAGTAGAATTTGTATTACAAAAAGAACAATTAGGAACAGGCCATGCATTATTACAGGCTAAAGATATTCTAGCTAATAAGGAAGGTACTACAATTGTATTAAATGGTGATGCACCATTAATTACAGCGAAAACATTGAATGAATTAATAGAATATCATGGAAAACACAATCTCATGGGAACAGTAATGACATGTGATTGTGATTTAGAAAAGAAATTTGGTCGTATTATTAAGAAAAATAATCAAGTACAAGAAATTGTAGAATTTAAAGATTTAAAAGAATGGCAGTATGAAATTTCAGAAATGAATGTTGGAGAATATTGTTTTGATAATAAACAATTATTCAATGCCTTAGAAAAGATTACAAATGATAATGCTCAAAACGAGTACTATATTACAGATGTAATTCAGATTATGAATCAAGATAATTTAAAGGTAGGAAGCTATAAAATTAAAGATTTAGCAGAAGTTGGAGGAATTAATGATCGTGTAGAGTTAGCTGAAGCAACAAAGCTAATGCAACGTAGAGTTAATACAAAACATCTGTTAAATGGTGTAAATATTATTGATATTGATAATACTTATATTGGAACAGATGTTGTTATTGGAACAGATACAACAGTAGAGCCAGGATGTATTATTAAAGGAGAAACGGCTATAGGAACAGGGTGTCATATTGGCCCATATTGTGAATTTACAAATGTAACAATAAAAAACAATGTAGAAATTAAATTTAGTGTTATTTCAGATTCTGTGATTGAGAATGGTGTAGATATAGGACCATATGCAAGACTTAGAACAAATTGTCATATTCTTGAGAATGTGCATATGGGGAACTTTGTTGAGATGAAAAATGCAACCTTTGGAAAAGGTAGTAAAGCAGCTCACTTAACATACATTGGTGACGCTACTGTTGGTAGCGATGTAAATATAGGGTGTGGAACGATTACAGTGAATTATGATGGTAAAAACAAATCACAAACCATCATTAAGGATCGAGCATTTATAGGATGTAATAGTAATCTTGTAGCCCCAGTTACAGTTGGTGAAAATGCTTTTATTGCAGCAGGTTCAACAATTACCAATGAGGTGGAAGACGATGCAATGGGTATTGCAAGAGCACGTCAAATAAACAAGCCAGGTTATACAAAAACATTAGAAGAAAAGAGAAATCAAAAAGGAAGAAAATAGGTAACATGAAAATGAAGAACAAAATAACTATCTTTGCATTATCAGCCAGTAAACAATTAGCGAAAGATATCGCTACAAAATTAGGAACAGAACCAGGAAAGTGTAAGGTAAACCACTTTGCCGATGGTGAAATATTAGTAGAAATTGGAGAATCTGTCAGAGGAAAAGATGTATTTATTATTCAATCTACATCAAGTCCAGTAACAGAAAATTTAATGGAAATACTAGTTTTAGCGGATGCTTTAAAAAGAGCTTCAGCTAATGAAATTACAGCAGTTATTCCTTATTTTGGGTATGCTAGACAAGATCGGAAGGCATTACCAAGACAACCAATTACTTCTAAATTAGTAGCGGATTTATTAACAACATCAGGTGTTACTAGAGTTGTAACAGTAGATTTACACGCCGCACAAATACAAGGTTTCTTTAATATTCCTGTAGATGAAATGCAAGCATTACCATTACTTGCTGATTACTTTGAAAACAAGAATATGGAAGACGTATGTGTTGTTTCTCCAGATCATGGTGGAGCCACTCGCGCTAGAAAATTAGCTGTAGCTTTAGATGCTCCAGTAGCGATTATCGATAAACGAAGACCAAAACCTAATGCGGTTGAGATAATGGGGGTCTTAGGTGATATTAAAGGTAAGAATTGTATTGTAGTAGATGATATGATTGATACAGGTGGAACGATTGTCGCAGGTATCGAAATGTTGAAGAAAAAAGGTGCCAAGAGTGTTTCAATTGCTTGTACACATCCTGTATTCTCAGGAGAGGCAGTAGAAAGACTACAAAACTCATCAGCTGATGAAGTCATCGCAACAGATACCATTAAATTACCTGAAGAAAAAACTTTTGAAAAACTTAAGATAGTTAGTGTTGCCGGATTACTTTCTAAAACAATTGAAAATATTGAAAATTGTTTACCAGTGAGTGATGTTTTCGAAAAATTTGATTTCAAAAAATAAAACATATGAAAACAGTAATAAGATTTAGTAAGTCTTGTTACTGTTTTTTTATGTAAAAATAAAATCTTTTAACGTCTTATAACCTTATATCACACAGAGTTTTATAAGTGTGTGCTGTTTTTTGATATAATATCGTATATTTAAACATATATAATAGACTTTATAACTTTTTTATAAGATAATAAAAGAGATGGGAGGAGATTGAAAACATGAATAAAATTAGAAAATCAGGGGTATCAATATTAATCTTCTGCATAGTTTTTTCAGGAATGTCTTTAAATAATATATACGCAGAAGATGAGTCAACAGAAGAAGTACAAACAGTAAACTCAACAATAGAAATTAATGAAGCAACTTTCCCAGATGAAAATTTTCGTCAATTTGTATTGGATAATTATTCAGAAAATGGAAATTATTTAAATCAAGAAGCAACTAGCGAAGTAAAATTATTACAATTGAGTGAAAAAACATTAGTTCATTAAAAGGGATAGAATTCTTTGAAGGGTTAGAAGAATTATATTGTGGAAATAATAATTTAACAGAAATAGATATAAGTAATAATAGTAATTTAACAGGCTTATATTGTAGTTCTAATCAGATTGCTAGTCTAAATCTTAGTAATAATCTGAAATTAAATTCTATCTACTGTGACTATAATCAATTAACAAACTTAGATGTAAGCAAGAACACTAATTTAACATGGATAAATTGTGTAGGAAATAATTTGAATACATTGGATATTAGTAAAAATATAAATCTAATAACTTTATATGCAGAAGATAACAAAATAACTAATATTGATACAAGTAATAACCTAGAATTAGGTGTTTTAGGAATCACAAATAATCAAGTATCATCATTGGATGTAACAAATAACCCTAAATTAAGTGCAATATATGCAGATAATAATAAATTGACAAGTTTAGATATAAGTAGTAATACAAATTTATATCAACTATTTGTTAGAGGAAATGCACTTACAGCATTAGATGTTTCAAATCATAATATATTAGAGTATATATATTTCGATAATACAAATTTAATAAGTTTAAATTTGTTTGATAAAAGCTATCAATTAATGGGGGGACTTTTATTAGAAAATAGAAAGCTCAATACAATTACTTTAACAAATGGTTCAACAAGTTTTGATTTAAAAGCCTTAGATAGTAAGATAGATAATTCTTTTATAACAAATGTTGAAGGTGCAACACTAGAAGGAACAATACTTACAGGTTTACAGGCAGGTGTAGATGTTACATATCAATATCGTTGTAATAATACGACAAATATGCAGGTATCATTCAAAGTGACATCAACAGATACTGCATCAAGGGTTGCAATAAACGAGACTAATTTTCCTGATGCTAACTTCCGAAAATTTGTTTATGATAACTATTCAGATGATGGTGTGTTTTTAAATGAAAATGCAAGCACAGATGTAAAGGAAATAAATGTTAATAGTAAATCTATTGTTTCCTTAAAAGGTATAGAATATTTTACTTCTTTAGAAACATTGAAATGTTCTTATAACAAAATAGAAGAGTTAAATATTGGTAACAACATAAACTTAAAAGTATTAGAATGTTATGTAAATAATTTAACAAATTTAAATTTGGATCATAATACAAATTTAGAAACATTAGGTTGTAATTATAATCAATTAACAACATTAGATTTATCAAATAACATAAATATAGAAAATGTATTCTGTAACAATAATAAAATACAATCCGTTAATTTTGGAACGCAATCCAGTTTAAAAACATTAGAAATAAATAATAACGAATTAACTACTATAGATGTTAGTGTATTAGCATCATTAGTGTCATTAAATTGTAGCTATAATAAGTTAGAAACATTGGATCTAAGTAACAATTATAATTTAGAAACAATAAATTGTTTAATCAATGAAATAGAAATTTTAACATTAGGAAATTTATCTAATGTTAAAAAGTTAAATTGTTCTAGCAATAAGTTATCCTCTTTAGATGTAAGCCAGTTGGTAAGTTTAGAAAATTTACATTGTTATTTAAACGAATTAACAATTATTGATATTAGTAATAATACAGAATTACAGTATTTAGACATAGGGTTTAACCCACTATATACTTTGGATGGTACAAATAATCCGAAGTTAGAGCGTATATATTATAGATATAGTTATCTTATTAGTTTAAAGTTATTAGATAAACAATATGGAATTAATATGGGTGCCGCAGTTCCATATGATAGAGAAATATATACTATTAATTTAGATGAAAATGAAACAAGTTTTGATTTAAAAAATTTAGATCCTAATATTAATCCTGATGCAATTACAATTGTAAAAGGTGCAACATTAGAAGGAACAATTCTTAAAGGATTACAACCAGGAGTAGACGTTATTTATAACTATTCATATAATTCTACAGAAGCAATGGATGTAAGAATATTTGTGAAAAATAGTAATGATCCAAAGGAAGTTAATTATTTTACACATGATTTACATTTAAATATTTGGATTGAAGGAGAAACACCATATCCACCTTCTGCGGCTACAAAGTATGGAGAAGTTCAATATACTTATAGCAATGCAATTGATGGGATATATACATCAACAGTACCAACAACTGCTGGAACATGGTATATAAAAGCCTCTGTAGAAGAATCGGATACATATACAGGCATAGAACAAGTATTAGAGTTTGTGATTGAAAAAGGAAATGTACCAGAGAAATTGCAGAATGTATGGTCATCTGGATTAACTATAACAGGATGGGTAGAAGGCGAGTATAATGAATTAATTAATGCTCCAAAAGCAACTGCTAAGTATGGAACAGTAGTTTATACGTATAGTAATACTATCAATGGGGTTTATACATCATTAATGCCAACAACTTCAGGAACATATTATGTTAAGGCCTCAGTAATAGAAACAGAAACGTATACAGGACTAGAACAAATTGTTGAATTTGTAATAGAACCCAAAGTAGTTGTAGAAAAACAACAAAATGAATGGTTAGAAGAATTGACAATTCAAGGATGGACAGAAGGACAGTACAATACTTTAGTCAACGCTCCAAAAGCAACTGCTAAATATGGAACAGTAGTTTATACATATAGTAAAGAAATAAATGGAATGTATTCGTTAGCTGTTCCCCAAGAAGCAGGTACATATTATGTTAAGGCAGCAGTATACGAAACAGATTCTTATACAAGTATAGAAGCAAAGGTGAAATTCATTATTAATCCCCAATCAATAGAAACTAATATTAAGATTAATAGTGACTATTCTTTAAACGAAGACAATGCATTAAAAAAGGCAATTCTTAATAAAGGATATATTCTCCAAGATGGAGATCCAGAAACAATAGATATTGTTAATGCAGGGGGTATGAAGCAGGCGTTCCAGGAACATATATTATAAAATATGTAGAGAGAGATAAACCAGAACTTATCCACACAACAAAGGTTACAATAGTTAAAAGTAAAGGTGAAGTTACAGGTGTTACTATTAATAGTGGAGAAATACAATTTGAGGAAGGTTATATAAATCCATATGTAGTTATTATAGAAAACACATACTTTAATAGCTCAACAGGCCTAACAGATTTCTATAATAAAGTAGTAGATAATGTAACTGTAGAGTATACAATATTAAAACCAAATGGAAATTCATACACTCAATTAAGTGAATTAGTTGATGGAGAAGGCGGTGGTGGTCCAGAGTCAATGACAGGATTATTTCTTTCTGAACTAATGTATAGCGATTATGGCTATAATGGAGAATATTATTTTCCAAGCACAATAGAGAAATCACCATTTATTGAAATAATGGGAATCAATGAAGACATAATTAATACGGTTACTTTATTTGATAAAGATAATATTGTTAAAATTAATACAACGGCAACAACATATGAATATGTTGATTTCTTAGTAAACGTAAATAAAAATACGAATATCACTAAGAATCAAGTTGATAATAAATACTTTGTTGCATATGATATAAATTTATATACTCTAGAAAGAATGACGATTATTCTAAAAAATACTTCTGCAGGAATTAAGATACCAGAAGATATGAGTAGAACAAACTTAGTAGTCTACAAAGCTTCTTCTGATGGAATGCAACTAACAGAAGTTGTATCAACCATTGATGGAGATTATATTTCATTTGACTTTCCTGATAGAATAGGAACTTACGTATTAGTTGATAAAACACAAGAAAGGAAAGAACCACAAATACCAATCAATGAAACTACGTTTCCAGACAAGAATTTCCGTGATTATGTACTACAATATGCACCAGATGGGTATGTAAATGATACGATAAGAAATATGAAAGGAATCTATGTTGTTGGAAAGGAAATCACATCTCTAAAGGGGATAGAGTACTTTGAGTCTCTAGAGGACCTAACTTGTGGTAATAACCTTTTGACAGAATTAGATGTCAGTAATAATAAAAAACTAAAAATATTATGGTGTGAGCATAACTATATTAATGAATTAGATTTGAGTAATAACCCAGAGATTGATACTATATGGGCACAAAGAAACGCATTTAATAAAGTTATATTCGGAGAAAATACTAAATTACGTAACCTAACAATAGGTGACAATAATATAAAAGAGATAGATTTATCAAAGCTAACATCTTTAGAAATGTTTCAAGTATATAACAATCCATTAACAAGTATAGATTTTACCAATAATACAAAATTGAGACGTATACATATGCCAGGGACTAAAATAAAATCACTGGATTTAAGTAATAACAACTTACTAGAGTCTGTAACTTGTAGTGGGCAGAAATTGAAACATTAATAGTTGGGAATAAAACATATTTAAGAGACTTATCTTGTGATACAAATAATATAAAAGAGTTAGATATTAGTGGATGTCCGAACTTAAGAGAAATAAGAGTAAGTGAAAATCCACTCTATACATTAGATTTAACAAATAATCCAAATTTGCAAAATATGTATATATCTAAAACAAATCTAGTTAGTTTAAAACTATTAGATAAAGATTATTTATATATTGATAGTCTTTCTAGTACTATTTCAATAGATTTAGAAGGTGAAAAATCTATCGATTTAAAGGATTATGATTCAAATATTGATGTTAATGCAATTACTAATGTAGTAGGTGCAACTTTAAATGGATCAGTGCTATCTGATTTTACACCAGAAGTTAAGGTAACGTATAAGTATCAAGCAAATCCTACTACTGTGTATAATGTAACATTGGATATAACAGGTATTGAATTACCAAAAGAACAAAATGAATGGACACAAGAATTAGCTATACAAGGATGGGTAGAAGGAGAATATGATGATAGTATAAATGCTCCTGTTGCTATAGCGAAATATGGAACGGTAGTATATTCATATAGTAATAATCGTTATGGAAACTATACAGAAAATCTTCCAACAAGCATAGGAACATATTATGTAAAAGCCTCTGTAGAGGAAACAGATACGTATAAAGGTTTAGAATCAGTAAAATCTTTTACAATCAGTGAAAAATCAAATCCTCAAAAAGCACAGAATAGTTGGACACAAACATTATCAATCGAAGGTTGGGAAGAAGGATCGTATAATATGTTAATCAATGCGCCTAAAGCGACTGCTAAGTACGGTGCTGTATCATATACATATAGTGATAAAGTAAATGGTATTTATTCAAAATC
>JBKEBJ010000416.1:0-6343 GCA_047973105.1 Coprobacillaceae bacterium
CATGCATAAAAAACCATGATGACATAGCACAAATATGCCTAAGAGAATTAGCGGGATTATTAGGTGAATATATATAATTTCTGATTTCTGATTGTGTAAAAAACATCTCTGGTTCTAATTCTGATAATAATCCCATTTTATTTATTATCATTTTATCTAATCGATTTATATATATTTCTCTCATCCTTACATAAAACGATAATGCTTGTAGTCGATTAAAAGTAATAGCTGGACTACTTAAAATACAACCTCTAAACTGTTCTGGAAATCTTTCAAGACATAAACTAGCTAAACAGCCTCCAAAGGAACCTCCAAAAAGAAATACGTCATCCAATAACCATCTTTTCTTCATATCTTTAATGACATGTAATACATCTGATGTTATCGTGTCTGTCATTAAACCATTTTCTAAATCATATACCGAATTCCCACTTCCTCGTTGATCAAAATAAACACAACAATAATTTTTTTCTAAAGTATGAAAAGCTGGTAAATCCATTATTGCTTGTGCACCACTCCCTGGTCCGCCATGTAAACATAAGACACCAATTTTTGAAATAGTATTACCTTTTTTATAAATCTGCAGTGTACAATTATCTGTTTCTAACACATATGAAATCATTACTTCGCCCTCCTTTTAATCACCATTTAGTGACAGTAAAATAATAACATTTTTATTTTTAGAAAGCAATCTATCACTATAATAGAAAGATATAAAAAATATTTGATTGATTTTAGTAAAGAAATAAAATATATAAAACTGCCCTAATCTTCGCAGTTTGGAAGAATAGGACAGTATTTTTCAAAATTACCTCATTAAAATTCAATAATTATAAAATGTTTACACCTGCACTCGCATATCCTGCAACAGTATTAACTAATGTTACCCCTGAAGCAGTCGCTGAAAATACCATTAACAATCTGGTACCTTGTGTGACTGGTATAGAAAGTCCAGTAAGGTTTCCACTAGAAATTGTACCTAACGCTAACACACCAGTAAGTGATGGTGTTAACGTTACAAGTGTTCCGGCAATAGGTGTGAAAGTATTATCCGGTGTAGTTGATTCATACAATTGTGCTGTTAATGTTATAGTAGTCCCTACTAAAGACAATGCTGCTGTTGTACTAAAATAAGCAGAAATAGAATCAATTGTTCCACTTCTTGGTACAGAAAATGCAAAGTTTAATAAAGTTCCTGCAGCCCCTGTTAAATCTATAGTAGCACCTAGTGCAGTTAATGATGGTGCAGAGTTTCCAAATCCTACTAAACTAGGAGTTCCCGCAAGTCCCCCAGCAATAGTTGTTAAAGAAACTGGTAATCCAGATGCAAAAGGAACGATTCCTCCTGAGCCTGTAGCCCCTGTGGCTCCTGTTGGCCCTGTCGCTCCATCGGCTCCTGTAGCTCCTGTTGGACCTGTGACTCCATCTACTCCTGTTGCTCCTGTAGCTCCTGTTGGGCCCGTTGCTCCATCAGCTCCGGTTGCTCCTGTGGCTCCTGTGGCACCTGTTGGACCTGTTGCTCCTGTGGCACCTGTCGGGCCTATAGTCCCTTCAGCACTCAAATCAACAATTGCTGATCCCTGGCTTACAGTAATACCAACAGTACCATCAGTTGATTCAAAATTCATAAAATCACCTAATTCAACTGTTGCACTACCAATTGTCCCATTTACAGTGAATAAATCCATTTCTGGGTCAAATGTACCTGTTGCTCCTGTTGGACCACGACGACAATGACAATGTTGCTTTCTTTTTCGTCTTCTTCCTAAACTGCATTCATCATACTTTTGAAATTCATCTTCTTCTCTATTCAATTATTTCTCACCTCCTTTTTGGCTATACTGTATTATATGCACTATTGGAGATTATCAAAGGCAGTTGTCTTTATAAAAAGCAGTTATTGAAAAGTGAAGTAATTCATAGCAATAATTTTCATCATTTTTAATATTTGAAATACAAAAATCTTTATATTTTACGCCATGACTATTTTCTAAATCATAAAAAAACTGAATCAGTATTTGATTCAGTCTTTTCCGTTCTACTTCCATGGATTAATGATATATTTTCCTTTTGTTCTAAGTTCTGGTGATGATAAAATATTTTCTAAATCATCTAGTCCACATACATCATGTACCATAGAACTAACATCTATTCTTTTACTATTTATTAAATCTAATGCTCTTTGTTGTGTATAAGGATTAATAAATGATGCTTTGATATCAATTTCTTTTTGGAATATTTCAAATGGTTTAATTTTTATTTCATCGTCTGGTTTTGTTAATCCAAACATCATAACTGTTGATTTTTTACCAGCCAATTCAATTGCTTGTTCAATTGTTGATGTAAGTCCTGCACATTCAATTACAACATCAATTCGATGAAGATTATGCTTACTTAAGTTTTCTTTTATATCTTCAGTTAATGGATCAAAAGCTAAATCTGCACCTAATGTAATTCCCATTTCACGTTTATTAGCGACAGGTTCTAACAAAACTACCTGATGTGCACCTGAAATTTTAGCTAATTGTACCATTAATAAACCAATCATTCCTCCACCAATTACTAATACTGTACTACCTGGATGAATATTACACATATCAATACCATGTAAACAACAAGCAACAGGTTCGCACATTGCTCCTTCTTCAAATGAAGTTGTATCAGCTAATTTATATACTTGTGATTCATTAACTGCACAGTACTCTGCAAAACCACCATTAGTTGTTGTTCCAATACCAACCATATTTTCACAAAAATGACCGATGCCACTTAAACAATAATAACATGTTCCACATAATTGATTAGGATCAACACAAACACGATCACCTACGTTTACTTTTTTCACATCTTTTCCAACCGCTTCTACAATACCAGAAAATTCATGACCTAAAATGGTAGGCGGCGTAGTATCAGCTGCCCCTTTATCACCATCATAAATATGAACATCTGTACCACAAATTCCGCATGCTTGTACTTTAATTAAAACTTGATTATCTCCTGGTTCAGGTTTCGTTGTTTCTTCTACTTTAACATTATGTTTACCATAAAAAATAGCACTTCTCATCTTTCTTCCTCCTCTATACTTTTATAAAGCACCTTTACATAAGTATATAACGGTACCGCTTTCATGTCAATTGCATTTTATCTTTTTATTAATGTCTGTTATAATATTATCCGAGGTATTTATATGAAAAAAGAGACAATAACATCTAGTACTATTAGACAAAGTAATCAGTCAAAAATATATCGAGTAATTTATCAAGAGAAACAAACATCAAAACAAGAAATTGTTAACAAAACTGGAATTAGTTTACCTACTATTACTTATAATTTAGATAATTTTGAAAAGAATGGACTCATAAAAAGAAATAAAACATTTGCATCTACTGGTGGCAGAAAAGCAACAGTTATCGCATGTAATTCATTAGTTAAAATAGCGATTGGTGTAGAAATTGCAGAAACTTTTATTAATATTATAGCTATTGATTTATATGGTAATGTAATTAATAAACAATCATTAGATATCATGTTTGAAAATAGTGAGATTTATTATAAAGAAGTCTCAGATACTATTCAAATAATCTTAAAGACATTCCCGAAAAAAAGTATCCTTGGGATAGGGATTGCTATACAAGGACTTATATCTAAAGATGGTTCAACAGTAACCTATGGAGAAATATTAAACTGTACGGGATTGCATATTGATGTTTTCCAAAAGCATCTCTCATTTCCATGTACTTTTATTCATGATGCAAAAGCAGCTGCAATATCTGAAATTTGGTTTGGAAAACAAATCAAAGATGCCATGTACCTTTCATTAAGTCGAAACTTAGGTGGTGCTATTATTTTGAATAATGAAGTATATGAAGGCGATTTTTTACCTGGTGGACTATTTGAACACATGACTATCGTCGATGATGGAGAACCCTGTTATTGTGGTAAAAAAGGTTGTTTAGAAGCATATTGTGACGCTAATGTCTTACTGAAGGATTTTGATACATTGGATAACTTCTTTTTCGCTCTTTCTAAGCAAGATATAGTAGCTATAGAGACTTGGCAAACATATCTTCACTATTTATCTATTGGTATTCATAATATCGCT
The DNA here is from genome assembly GCA_047973105.1 of Coprobacillaceae bacterium. Taxonomy (GTDB): domain Bacteria; phylum Bacillota_I; class Bacilli_A; order Erysipelotrichales; family Coprobacillaceae; genus CAKVJS01. The sequence goes on from JBKEBJ010000416.1 coordinate 4,103, forward strand.
ATGGTGTTAGGATGTCATATTATTCTTGGAGGACAACTCAGTAAATACATAACTAATCAAGATATATCATATATAAAGAAACAACTAACTGCTATTAGTAGTTTTACAAAAGAACAAGATTCATTAGTAATCGCTAATCGTACAACAGAAGCTATTGTTATTGGAGCAGCTTTACCACTTATTAAAGATTATTTAGAATCTATATAAAAATAAATGAATATTTAATTAATAAAAACTATAATCCAGCGTTTAAAAACAGCTATCTTATAGTTTTTTTATTAGTTAAAGTCCTAGTTTATGAATTTCATTATAAATCCTATCTAACATATATTTACAAAACGCAATACCTTGATTATCATTTATATTTATTATTGTATCTTTTGTGTAATTATTAATTACCTCTTCTATAAGTGTATGATACTGTATTGGCAAATTCTTTAATCCCCAATATCCGCCCTGTTCTTTTGATAAAATTAAGTTTTCCATTATATATGCATATACTCGACAAAGATTCAAAATAATATAAGATGGATTATTTAATACTTCTTCTTCAGCATTTTCAATATCCAAACAAATACTATGTACATAGTTATTTTTAGGAATCATACCAAACACTTTATTTATTTCTTCACCATATATAATAATTCCATTATTCTTAATTATCGTAAAATGAGCTGCTAAATCAAAGTCCGTTCTATAAATATCATTACACAGTAACAATGGATTCTCAAAATATTTTCCTATCATTTGTTTAGAAAAATGTAATTCATAAGGTGTTGGATATATAAAATCATGACAATGTTTTTCTAACACAACACTCATTTCAAACCCTTTTCTTGGTGCGACTACAAGTAATTTTTCTAGCACTTCTAACAAACGTAATTTAACTTCCTGGCGCAAAGGTCTTTTTACGACAACAATAAAATCGATATCACTTGTATTCCAGTTAAAACATCCAAAAGCTATCGAACCATGAACATAGATTCCAATTAAATTTTGTTGTAATATTTCTTCATATTGTTTAGATACTATTTTTAATAGGGTTGTATAATCCATTTGTTCCTCCTAAAGAATTTATATAAATTATAACAGACTATAAAAGATAGAAAAACGAATACTTTCTATTTATTTTATATTAATTTATATTATTGTTATTGTTAATGAAATAAAATTTTCTGTTTTTATCTAAAACACCCTCATAATTATATACTTTCAACATATCATATAAATAGAATCATATTTAGAACTGAGGTAAACTATGAACAAAATTCATATTATTACACAAGCTTATAATGCAGAAAAATTTTTAAGTAGAATGATAGATAGTGTTCTAAGTCAAAGTTATAAAAACTTTTCATTTTACATTTTAGATAGTAATTCTACTGATAATACAATGGATATTATTAAAGATTATGCAAGAAAGGATAAACGAATTATCCCTTTGCATAATGATTATAATAATAAATATACGGCGTATATGGAAAAAATTCCAAACATAATAAAGAACGCTAATGAAAATGATTATTTTATGATGATTGATCATGATGATTCATATCATTATGATGCATTTGAAAAGTTAGTTACTTTTTTAGAAGATAATAATCTTGATTTAACAATTGGAAAGATAAAATATATTGATACAGAAAATAAAAACAACAATAACGAACCAATGAAGGAAGGAAATAAAATATATAAAAGAGAAAACTATGCATTTAATTTCCCAGCTTATCAAAAGTGGATTCGTTCTGTTTGGAATAAAGTTATTCCTATTCGTATTTTAAAAAAGTGTAATTTTGAAAAAACAATTACTATGAAATTTGCTTCTGATACTTCTTTTATGTTAGAAGTCATTAAAAACACTAATAGTTTTGGAGTTTTAGATGAAAGTACAATAAACTACTCTTATTCTCCTAGTTCATTGTCCTATCAGTTTTATAAAGAACGTATTAATGATGGTGAGATATTATTTAGTCTTATGTATGATTTTCTTTGTAGTTTTGGTCCAATTACAAATTATAACAGAAGTTATCTGTTACAGATATATCTAAACAGTATAAGATCTACCATTGAATTCATTACTAAACAGGTTCCTGATTTAGCTACACAAATAGAGTATAAAAAACAGATTTTTGCTTCTCCTTTAACAATAGAAACTTTTTTATTACCAGACATTCCACTTATTGAAAAATATAGTTTGATGTATATAATTTTAAATACTAAGTAAATAGTATCTATTTTAAG
>JBKEBJ010000432.1:0-11830 GCA_047973105.1 Coprobacillaceae bacterium
GGCATGGTAAGAGCACATAGAGATATGTGTATTTTTTAATATATAAGACAATATCAATAAAAAAAGACTATCGAATCAAACCCATGTTATTTAAAACATAGGTTTGTCGACAGTCTGAGACTGTAACGTAAGTTACAGTTTTCTTTTTGCCTTAGTTTATATATAATATAGAAGAGGTGATACTAATGTATGTCGCAAGTAGTTTACAAATGAAAAAGTATGATGTTAGATTATTAGAAGAGGGGTATACTATCGAAACATTAGTCGATAAAGCAAGTGATTGCTTATTAACCCATTGTACTTCCTATGAAAATATTGTTATTGTAAGTGGAACGGGAAATAATGGAGCTGATGGAGTATCATTAGCTATTAAATTACATGAACTAAAAAAACAAGTTACTTTACTATTAATTGGTAATCTAGATAATTTATCTCAGGCTAATCAATACTATCTTTCAATCGCAAAAGAAAAAGATATAGAAATATTATATGTAAAAGAAATGGCAGAAGTTATAGAACAAGTATTATCTAAAGCAGATGTGATTGTTGATGCTATATTTGGATTTGGATTACATAGTAATCCAAGTGGAATATTTGCGGATATGATAACATGTATAAATATTATTAAGGAAAAGACAGTAATGTCAGTAGATATTCCAACAGGTTTGGATTGCGATACAGGGATACCTTATGAAAATATTATAATCGCAAATACAACAATTACTTTAACAGCACTAAAACAAGGTTTCTTGAATCCAGCATCTAAAAAATATACGGGAGAAGTATTGGTAGAAGTTTTAGCAACTAATGACTTTAGACAAGAACAAGGAATAGCGAAGCTAGTTAATGATACTTGGATTCAAAATCATTTGAAATCTAGAGATTATTATGGTCATAAAGGAAATTATGGTAAGGTGCTACATATTACAGGTTGTGATCAATATAAAGGAGCATCATTACTAAGTGCTAAAGCTTCTGTATATAGTGGTAGTGGAATTGTAAGCGTATGTTCTACAAAATCGGTATTACAAAATTTGAATATATTTGTTCCAGAAGCAACTTCTTTTATTAGGGAAGATACATTAGATTATTCAATTAGTAATCGTTATAATGCTATATTGGTTGGTTGTGGACTTGGGATATCTAAAAATTCATTTAGTTATGTAAAAGAATTATTATTATATTCTACAGTACCCTTAGTTATTGATGCTGATGCTTTAACAATAGTAGCAGAATATAAACAATTATTAAAAGAATATCAGGGAGGGATTATCTTAACTCCTCATATGGGCGAATTTAAACGCTTTATACCCTCTTTACAAGAAAATGATATTATTGATACTGCAAGAGAGTTTGCGAGAGAATATGGCATTATTTTAGTTTTAAAAGGTGCTAATACCCTAATAACTGATGGAGAAACAGTAATTAGAAATAATACAGGAAATCCTGCTATGTCTACTGCAGGTATGGGGGATGTTTTAGCAGGGATGATTGTTAGTTTTGTTGGCCAAGGATATTCATTATATGATGCGGCGATATTAGCTACGTATATTCATGGGAAATGTGGAGATATGTTGGCTAAGGATAGTTATACTGCTCTTCCATCTAAAATAGTTGAAGAAATACCAAAAGTAATGCATAGTATCAATAATAATCTAAGCATAAAAATTGAATAAGCAACAAAATATATGTATAGTATAATTACTATTAAAAATAAAAACACACTTTGTGTTTTTTTATTTTAAATAAAAAATACAATTATTGTCGTTTTTTTTTAATAATGATTGCGTCTATTAAAGTAGAAGCTATAGAAGAATTAATAGTAACAGTATTTTCTATATTTCTATTGATGGCTATTAAAAAATACTAATAGGAGGTAAAAAATGGAAACATTACATATAATTTCAGATGAAACGATAGCTAGAGCAATGAGTGGAGATATAGATGCTTTTACAGAGATTTATAAAAACTATTATAAAAAAGTTTATTTTATTGCAATGCAATACTATAAAAATGAAGAAACTGCAAAAGATATTGTACAAGAGGTTTTTATTAAAGTGCATAAACAAATTAAAAACTTAAAGGATTCTAAAGCTTTTAATTCTTGGATTCATACTATAACATATCGAGAATGTGTAAGTCATGGTCGAAGAAAAATGAAAATAATTGATATGAAAGATGAAGAACTTGAGAATTTTATAGACAATAGTAAAAAAGGAGTTATTGAGTTAGTTGAAAATGAGGAAATTAAGAGTATTATTGCTGAGTCATTAGATACTATGAGTATATCTTTAAAAACTGTAGGAACGTTACGTTTTTTTGAAGATATGAGAGTACAAGAAATTGCGGATATTTTATCATTACCTAAAACAACTGTCGGATCACGCATTGAAAAAATAAAAAAAATACTCAAAAATGATTTAAAAACAAATGGCATTTCTATTGATAGAAATTATGGATTACCAATTTTATCTGTAGCCCTGATTAAAGAATCCTATATTTTGTTAAGTGAGAAATATGTACTAACTGAATCAGTAGCAATGAGTTTCCTAGAAAATATCTTTTCTACTAGTCCTATTCTAGGAGGATTTTCATTTTTCAATAAAATACTATTAGGTTTCCTTACTACAACAGTAATAGTAACTACCTTATATCAAATCAGTAATAATGAAAAAGAAATAACTACAACAACGCAAACAACAATGCCTTTAATTAGTATAGAAGAACAAGCTTATATAACAGATATTCAGTATGATACTTCTTGGACAAAAGGTGAAATAACACTAAACATAAATACAAGTAATAATAATTACGATAAAATATTGATAAATGATATAGAGACAAATACAGTTATTGATAATGGAACATATCATATTACTTTATTAAAGAATAAGAAGATTATTGATAATAAAGAAATTATAATTTCTAATATTGATAGAGATAGTCCAGAGGGAATAATTATGGAAGAAGGAACTACATTTGTCATTTACCTTACTGAAAATATTTCTGGCATTAATTGGGATAGTATTAAATATTATCGAAATAATCTACAAGAAAATAGTTATCAGTACAGTATGGATAACAATACAATTACTTTAAAGAATGATTATAATTATTCATCTCATTATCTACATATTGATGACCATGCGGGTAATACAACATTTATTACCATTGAATAAAATTATAAGAAATGAGGAAAAGAAATGAAAAAAACAAGAGGAAAGTTAGTAATTGCTATAGTTTTAGTGGCAATGCTAATGACAACTCAGATTTCACAATTATCAGCTATTAGTATAGGTGGAGGAACAAGTACGGGAGTAAGCGCCATACAACATAACTACGATATTAAGTATGTTGATACATCTGGTGTAGAAATTGATACATCTCTCAACTATACAGATACTTCGAAGGGGAAAGGGAGTAGCATCATTGTTGATGTTAAAGATATTAATGGTTATGAATTCAAAGGATACTATTATGAAAATGTATTACATACAAATGATGCAGGGAGCAGTAGCCAATTATTAACTACGATACCACCTATAGTACAAACATTATCTGATGGGAATGATACTACATCAGGAAAATCATATTACACAGTTTATATGGTTTATGATACTACTTCATCACCAATTTCTTACTATTCAATAACATATTTAGCTAATGAGGGTAATGGGGAAGTTAAGGATTCAAATTCATATATAGAAAATTCAAAAGCAAAGATATTAGAAGGTAATTCTCTTTCAAGAGAAAACTATACTTTTAAAAATTGGAATACAATGGCGAATGGGTCAGGTACTTCATATAATGCGAGCGATGAAATAATAATGAATCAAAACATTACTCTATATGCACAATGGGAAGAGAAGAAAAACGCATTATATCAAATAGAACATTATCATCAACAAGCAGATGGTACATATAAAAAAATAGAAACAGAAGTATTACAAGGAATAACTAATACTATAGTAGAAGCTAATATTAAAATCTATGAAGGATTTACATGTGATAAGACTATTGCAGGAACTGTTGCATCAGGGACAATAAGTAAGGATGGAAGTCTGGTGTTAAAGCTTTACTATAATAAAAATGCATTAACAAAAACAGTGAAACAAACTAATTCACCTAAGCCTAAGCAGGCATCAACAGTCAGCACAGGAGATACAATGAGTGTGGTATCTTATATGGGATTATTAGGAGTTACCTTGACTACTGTTCTCTTGATTACTAGTAAAAAAAGAAAAATATCTGATAAATAGAAAAGGAAGTAACCATCAAGTGTTACTTCCTTTTTATAATTGTTATACTACGTCCTGTTTCTTTTTTACGATGACTATAAAATAAATCATTGTTATCAATTGTACAATATGGAGATATTGTAATATTTTCTTTAGGTATTCCAACATTTAATAGTTGTTGAATATTTAGACCTTTATTATCTAATAGATAATGTTCATCATCTTTCTTTTCATAATATTTTGATGTATCAAAATCCATGTTTCTAATTAATGATATAACATCTTCCTTTACTTCAAAATTATGTTTACTAATAGATGGACCAATAAAAGCATATATTTCCTCAGGACTACAATTCTCTCTATCAATTAGATGTGTAACTACCTTTGTAGTGATTTGTTTTGTTGTTCCAGGCCATCCAGAGTGAATACTAGCAACAATTCCTTGATCACGACAATATAATAGAATAGGAGTACAATCCGCATGGAAAGATAATAAAAACAGATTTTTATCTTTCGTATATAAAGCATCAGTATCATTTAAATGTTCACCTACTGACTCTATATTTGTGCCACCGTCATTTAAAGTAACTTCTTTAAAGTTATTTGTATGGGTTTGACGAGGAGCAACCATATGTTGTAAGTCTGTATTTAAATATTCTGCAAGAACCTTACGATTATTTAATATAAGAGAAGCATTAGGGTTATTAAAAGACATATCACCAAAATCTTTAGTGATCGTAAATGCCTCTATTTCTAGAGGGAAAGCATCCCAAGAAATTAATTTCATAATTTTTTTCCTTTCATCTATGCGTTTGACACGCTCATTTTATTCTATCGACATATAATAAGACTATGAAGGAGGTTGAAAGAATGTACAATAACAAATGTAACTGTGGTTGTGGTGGATGTGGAAATGCAGCAGCTATGGCAGGAAGCAACATCGGGTGTCCAGCACCAGTAGTAGCTCCTAAAAAAGTTTGTGTGTCTCAAAGCAATCGTTATGTTGAGCAACCAGTTATCTGTCCTATAGAATGTCGTCATGTTCAAAATCTTGTATATTTCCCACGCTATTATCCAAGATATGAACAATCATTCATCGTTAGAGACCCTAATGGAAACATTGTCTCTGGTAATGGAACAGGTATGCCTTATGCAGGTAATATGGGTATGAATGCTAATATGGGTATGAACGCTAATATGGCTATGAACATGAATGCAGCAGGAATGTCAGCATATGGTTCAGCAACTGCATCTATGGATGCAAGCGCATATGGTAATTCTTTTAAAAATGGATGCGGCAAATAGCCGTATCTATTTTTTTGTGATTTCGTCTAAATAAGAAGCATCTGGATCAATATAAATAGTCTTATATGTATCTAGAATCACTTGTCCTGGTTTTCCACCAGGTATTTTTTTAAGATTTTTAACTAGTGTATAATTTACTGGTACACTGCTACTATCTTTGCCTTTTGAATAATAAGCTGCTAAATTACTAGCTAGACGAATTGTGTACTCATCTAAAGTATCACCCTTTACAACAATATGACTTCCAGGCATATCTTTAACATGAAACCAAGTATCATATCGATTAGCGTGTTTAAACGTTAAATATTCATTTTGAAGATTATTTTTACCAATACATATTTCAATATTATCTTTGGTAGTATATATTTCAAACTTAGGTTTTTTAGTTACTTTTTTTCCTTTAGTAATTCGTTTTTTTAGATAACCAAGGTTCTCTAATTCTTCTTTGATTTCTAAAGCATCATAATAATTCGCATTACCTAATAAAGTTATTAAACCATCAAAGTATTCAATTTCTTTTTTAGTTAAATTAATTTGTTCCTCTAATACTGTAATAGAATTCTTAGCTTTTTGGTATTTAGTATAATACTTTTTAGCGTTTTGTTTAGGATTTAAACGTGGATCTAAATCAATTGTTATTTCTGTATTATCATAATAGTTATCTAAGGTAACATGGTGCATGCCTTTTTTCATTACATGTAAATTAGAAAATAATAAGTCACCTTTAATACGATATTCATCACTATTTGTGGAATCAAATAGTGTCTTTTCTAATTTATGTAACTTTGTTGTATTTTTATGATATTCATTTTGAACATACTTTAATAGATTAGATGTTTGTTGTTTAATACGGTCTTTTTGATCTATTAAATGAAAGTGTGCATCTAAACCATCAAATAATGAATACTCTGTATAATCTACTTGTAAATGAGTTAATGGAAGTAAATGAAAATATTCTTTAGTATCTACTTTTGAAAGATATAATGAACTAGAAGTTTTAATTTCTTGCATAATATCATTATAGTTATAATTTTGATCTAATCGATATAGTACTTCTTTAGATAATATCGGAGAAACTCCTTGATAAATAGTCGTTAAATTATCACTAGGAATAAAACCATCAGTAAAAGGATTCTTTTTATCCATATTAATAGGAGGAAATTGATACATAGCTCCGGGTTGTAAAAAACGAGTAGAATTCATATTTGGAGTAATTCGTTTTAAACAATCAATTATTTTATTATCTGGGTTCGTTAGTATGACATTGGAATGTTTCCCCATAATTTCAATATAACAATGATATTCTATGTAATCCCCTAAATCATTATGCGTACTAAAAAGAATATGACAAATACGATCCAGTCCTATTTGTTCCATACTTTTAATATAAGCACCCTCTAAATGTTTTCTAAACAACATAGTTAAAGTGTTCGGTTGTTCAGGAGTAGGGTATTGTAAGTTAGTTAGTTGCATACGGGCATACATTGGATGACAAGAAAGTAAAAACTTTATATTCTTGCGATTCGCACGTACTTGAAAAAGTAATTCATATTTTGATATTTGATATATTTTGTTGACTCTTCCACCAACCATTTCTTTTTGACATACATCGATTACTCGATGCATCATAATTCCATCATAAGCCATTTTTATCACCTCATCTATTGTATCATAGTGTTTGTTATTAAAAAAGTAAAGAACAATAGTTCTTTACCAGAATTTCTCTTTTACAATATTAACATCAAAATCACCTGTTATACCCTTTAATGTGCCTTTATCCGTATATTGATGCATATGATAAATATCTTCCATTTCATATGTTTCACTGTATAAAGCTAACCATTTTAAATATGGAGAAAGCGTATCATGATCTAACTTTTCTGTCCACCAATAATAATTAGCGTAAATACCACCTTTATTTTTGGTTTCTTCAATTGTATCAACAAAAGATATGGTGATATCTGTTAGTTCTTCTTTCGATAAATGTCCTTGATACATTTCATCTTCTACATCTATGTAAACACCTAATGGAGGAATATTTCCATCTAATAAATCTAATGTATATTCAGCATCTGATTTAGCAGCTTCAGGTGTAGCAGCTAAAGAGTAATAATATACACCATAAGGAATCCCTAAATCAATACATTGTTTTAAATTAGTTTCAAACTCATTATCAATCTTTTGAGTAGTTACATCAACATTAGAAGTATAACCACAACGAATAATGATGAAGTCAATCTCTAAGACAACTTTCTCTAAATTAACACTACCATTCCATTTAGAAATATCAATTCCTGTATACTCTTCTTTTGTTTCATCAAAATGTACATCAGGTGATGATTGTAATCCATAAATAGAACCGATTAATAAAATAATAACTAAAAACCACTGTGGTTTTTGGTATTTAATATCTTTAGAAGAAAGAAATAAAAAGAATAAAATAAGAAATGAAAAAACACTAACACTTAAAAAAACAGTTAGAACGGAGAACTTATGTAGTTGTGATAAAGTATATATAGATAAAGCACTAATGACTAAAACAATTAGACAATATGCGATAAATATTTGTTTTTGTCGTTTCTTTTTCATGAATTTCTCCTTTATCTTCAAATTATAGCATATTTCCTACTATTTCTACATATAAATTTATTTTAAACAATTGACTTTGGGTGGTGTATTTTGTATGATATTTGTAATAAAATAAAGGGGGCTTAATAGTGAAGAAAGGTAAACTAATAATTCTTAGTGGTCCTAGCGGTGTGGGCAAAGGAACAGTAAGAGAAGAATTGTTTAAAGATGATAGTTTAAACTTAGCGTATTCTATTTCTATGACAACAAGAAAACCAAGACCATCAGAACGAGATGCGATTGATTACTTCTTTGTAGAAGAGGATACGTTTAAAGCAAAAATAGAACAAGAGCAGCTACTGGAATGGGCAGAATTTGTAGGTAACTATTATGGCACCCCCAAAGAAAACGTTGATAAGTTATTAAATGAAGGAAAGAATGTTGTGTTAGAGATAGAAGTACAAGGAGCACTGCAAGTAATGAAGAAATGTCCAGAGGCTCTAACTATATTTTTAGTACCACCTTCACTAGAAGAATTAGAACGTCGTATTCGTGGTCGTCGTACAGAAAAAGAAGAAGTTGTACAACAACGCTTAGCGAAAGCGACAAAAGAAATAGCGACACAAGATGAATATAAACATGTTGTAGAAAATGATGATGTCATTTCTGCGAAAAATAAGATTGCAAAAATTATTAAAGAAAATACATAATATAAGGATGATCACAAACTGTTTGTGGTCTTTTTTTTATACAAAAAATGTCATTAATTGTAAAAATATGCATTTTGAGAGAACGTTTTTTTATTTATTATGCGTCTTAGGAGATGAGGGTAAAATTTATATTGGGATATTGAGTAATAATTAGAAATAACATAATATTCATAATAAACAAAAGAAATTAATAAACCGATGTAAATTACTCCAAAAATATTTTGTATTCAGATATATATGTTGATATATTGACAATTAGAGACTACATTTATTATCGAATAATGAAATAGAATAGAAAATTATGAAAGGGGTTAATAGTGGAGAGGGATAAGAAAATAGTAAGAGCGAATATGTTTTACTATGGAAGGTTTTTTATAAGTGGACTTATTGTTAGTGCATTTTCATTATACATGAGTGTATATCAATTTAATCAATATGGTGGAACATTACAACATGTAATAGATGCAGATAATAATTTTTATTTTATAGGATTATTAGTCATGGCACTTATCGCTACATTAATATGTTTGTGGGGATTATTATCAATGATTCTAAATAGGGTTATCGTAACGGATGAAGAATTAACATGTAAAAAGATATTTAAAAAATTCACGATAAACTATCGTGATATAAAAAAAATTCAAACAACACGAATACGTCATGGTTTTCGTATGTGGCAAGAATATAAAATATTAACGACAACTAAAACTTATGAGATGGATGATAGTGAGTTTTGGGGATTACGAAAAGCAATGGATACACTTAGAGAAAGAATAAACAGAGGAGATTAAGCATGAGAGTAGATGGAATATATTGGATGAAATCCAAAATAAAAAATGAAACAGGTTATTTAGCTTTAGAGGGAAATGAAATAACTTTTACAAAATATAAAAACGAGTCTCATATTAGAGCAGGAATGTATACTAAACAGCAGTTAATGGCAGAGAAGTTTACAAAGAAAATTGTAAACTCGTTTAAAAAAGAGAAAGTTTTATTTACAATTAATAAAAGTAGTATTACAAATTTAGAAAATCAAGATATGGATCCAGCAACAGCGAATGGACAAACAGCATATTCAGGAATCGTTACTTTTGAAGCCGATGGAAGTAATTATAAACTAATGTATTATTCAACAGATGAAGGAATTAAAAATGAAGTATTGGGATTATTGAAATAGGGGAAAAGGGAAATGAAAAAGATAATAATAACTCTATGTATACTATTTAGTTTAGTAGGATTGACTGGTTGTTCTAGTAAAGAAGCAGTCGTACAAGAAGCCTATCAAGATGAACAAGGATATACAATACATAGAAGAGGAGAAACAGTACAATTAGGTGACTTTGAAGTGACTTATAAAAGTTCTGGTGCTTCAGATAAAACAAAGGAACCATCTGTAAATATAAGCCTGAAAATAAAAAATAATGGTCCAGAGACAAAAACTTTCACAGAATATAATGATGTGGATGGAACATCTGTAGGAGCCTATGTAGTTGATAAGAATTATATGGATGTAGAAGGTTATCAACGTGCAAAAATCTTAGCTAGTGATTCAGATATTACAGATAAGGATATTGAATCTGGAAAAGAAATAGATGGGTCATTATATTTCTCATCTCCAGAAGTAACATCAAAAGAATTTAATGAAGCAGGATATTATTTATTACTAATATACGGAGAAGAGTATGTAGTATTTCTAATCGAAGAAGCAAAATATGAATAACATAAAAGTGATACTGAAAGGTATCACTTTTACTAATATATTGAAAAAACAATAAATTTATATGATTAAATCTACATAATTTAAATCACTCTGATTTTCAAAAAAGTACGTCCGACATTCTACCATTTTTTTATACACCGTGAGTACTATCTGAATGATATAATTTTATATGTTGTGGTCAAATATGACTATAATTATAAAAAATGTAGTTTATAACAACACAATTTTATGTGTGGAATGTGTTGTAATTAGGAAACTCTAGAATCCAAATCACAAATTATCTTAACAATATACATATAATCTACACAATCGTAGATTTAAGACTAAAACTAAATATATAATATTTTGTCTAACCGGTAATGGGTTGGTATTATATTTTTGAGGGCTTATACAGTTCTATACAAAAATAAATGATAGGAAGGGAAATGAGATGAAGAAAGTAATGAGGATATTTCTTTCTGCTTTATTGTGTGTAACTTCATTTACAGGTTATATACATATAATAAATGCGGAAGAGGATACAAACAATGTAGATGAAACAGAGGAGAATATATCTGATGATACGTCAGAGAAAACAAATGATACATCTACACAAGAACAAAAAGAGGAAACTACATCAGAGTCAGAAGTGGGCGATACTGAAGAAACTGATGGAGTAATAGCGACCCTAAATGGATTACCATTTAGCAGTGGAACTGATGGTCACGTAGAATATGATGACAAAAATGTGCCATGGTGGGTAGTAGAAGATGGCGATGTGAAAATTAAAGTACAAAATTATAACCCATCAGATGGATGGGTAGCTGGAGTTTCCTATGTAGTTGATGTAACGGTAGATTTTGTAGAGGAAAATGGTACTGGAAAACAAATAAAAGTAACACTTCCAGAAGGTATTAAATATACAAAATATGGAATTAAAGGTGAGCCTATTGATAGAACACCAGAATCAGCACTAACTGGAATAAACAATGATATAATTGAGACATCTATTAATCCGACACCAAATCCATATTATAATAGTTATTATGGAGAGTTAACTTATAATATTGTGGATAATGGTGCTGATGCAGTAGAATTTTCAATAGCAGTAACACCAGATACAGCTGTGTACTACAAACCAAAGGTTTTTGCAGGCGGTATTAATGTATCAGCAACAAAAAATGGTAGTAGTATAGGAAATGCTTCAGTTGAGGTAAATGCGGTAGGGATTGATCCGTTAAATCCTACAAAAATCAGTATGACTGCTACTGGTGGATCTAGTGTATCTATTGCGGATGGAAAAGCTACAG
>JBKEBJ010000490.1:0-3674 GCA_047973105.1 Coprobacillaceae bacterium
ATTAGAAAATGATATATGTAGTTTATATTCACAACTAATGGAAGAAATAAAAATTGTTCAAAAATTAGAAGAAGAACGACAAATATTCTTACGTGGTGTTACCCACGAATTAAAAACACCAATTATGATTATGGGAGTAACAATTGAAAGTATCTTAGCTGGAATTGATGGGTATCAAGATTCACAAGTTGCGATGCAGGATTGTTATCAGACATTACAAGCTATGTCTAATTTAGTAAATGAAATATTAGATATTGCGAAAATTGAATCTGTAAAAGATATTAGTACTAATACAGTTAATAATATTGTAGAGGAGACATTAATATCCTATCAACCATTATTACAAGACAAACAAATACAAGTCGATTTACAGATGCAAGATAAAATGGAGTTAACAATTCCATATAATCATCTTCAAAAAGTAGTTTCTAACATTATTAGTAATGCCTTGAAATATACACCTAATAATGGGGAGTTTAAAATTCTTATAAATAAAACTAGTGCACATTTTATAAATACAATGTATGAGGATGCTAAAGTAGATATGGATAAAGTATTTAAAGCCTTTGTGACATATGATACTAAACAAACGGATTTACATAAAAGTCATGGATTAGGACTATATATAATTACAGCTATTTTAGAACAATATAATATTGAATATCATAGTTGGATTGATGAGGAACAACAATTTCATATAGAAATAGGACAGAAAAGCAGATAGTATCTGCTTTTTTTGTATCAATGAATTTACAAGAATATATTTTGAAGCTTTTGTGTTATAATAGAAAATGAGGTGAATTTTATGATGCAATTAAGCAAAGAAGAACGTTTATTAAACATAGATACTATTACAAATACTCGTGATATTGGTGGTTATGAAACTCAAGATGGACATTATACTAAAACAAAGCGCTATGTACGCGCAGCTTCGCCAAATAAATTGGATGAAGAGGGATTAAAAATATTATATGATTATGGGGTACGAGCACAAATAGATTTACGTAGTGAACATGAAATTAATAAGGCGCCAAGTAAATTAAAAGATTATGAAGATATAAAATATTATCATGTTAATTTATTACAAGATGCAGGTATGTCAGTAGTTCCTGATGCTGTTAAAGAATACAATGATTTAAGTGGCTTGTATGTTTATATAATTGAAGCATGTAAACCAAAAATAAAAGAAGTATTTGATATCTTCTTACAATATCCATATGATACAGTACTATATAATTGTTCTGCAGGAAAAGATCGTACAGGTGTAATAACAGCGTTATTATTAGACTTAGTAGGTTGTCATGAATATGATATTGTCAAAGATTATTCCGAGTCATATGAAAATAATATGGCAATTATGAAAGAATTAGAAGCATTATTAGATGATGATAAAAAAGAATTTTTAGGATCGAAACCACAATATATGATGAAATTCTTAGCGTACTTAAAAGAACATTATGGTAGTGCTAAAGAATTATTGATACAATGTGGATTAACAGAAGATGAAATTGATGAAATTGCAGAAAATTTAAAAATATAAAAGTAATAATCTCTTATGTTTTGTATACATACATAGGAGGTTTTTTATGCAAAGAATGAAAGCTATGACATTTAGAGAAAAACAAACAGTATTACGAAATACTTTTGATGAATATCAACGGGCAAAAGTTAAATTACATTGCTTAGAAATGAATAATTTTTATCCTGAAATTGCGTATCATGTTGTTCGAGAAGCAAGTAAGAAATATAACACAACCAATATGACATCCTTATTAAATTCTCGAATAGATGATAAAGATGAATTAGCAGGTGTTGTTAGATCTTTTGAGTATATTATTTCTTTATTAACAGAGGAAAGCAAAAGAATCATTGAAAATGATTTTATCTTTAAGAAAAAGAATGGATGGTGGAGAGAATACTATGCGAAAACTACATATTATCGTTTAAAAACAAGAGCTATGGAAGAAATGTTGTTCTATTTAAATGTTTATTAATAGTTGTAAAATGTAGAAATCTGGCTATAATAGGAATGTATCTTTATTGACGAGGGGAGATAAAAATGATCGAAAAGATAGAACAGTTTTTCAAATTAAAGCAGAAGGGTACAACAATCAGAACCGAAGTAATTGCAGGGGTGACAACATTTTTAGCAATGGCTTATATTTTAGCGGTTAACCCAGATGTTTTACAAGGTGCAGGATTATCAAAGGATGGAGTTTTCTTAGCGACAGCTCTTTCAGCAGGTATTGGTAGTATCTTGATGGGGGTTTTAGCGAATTATCCAGTATCTTTAGCTCCAGGTATGGGAGTTAATGCATTATTTACATATACTTTATGCGGAACTATGGGCTATAGCCCAGCCGCAGCTTTAGCTGCCGTATTTGTTTCAGGAGTGATATTCTTAGTTATTTCTGTAACAGGACTTCGTAAAGCAGTTATTAAAGCTATTCCACAACAATTAAAATTAGCGATTGGTGCAGGAATTGGTTTCTTTATTGCTTTTGTAGGATTAAAAAGTGCAGGTGTTATTATTGCCCATCCGGAAACAGCAGTAGGATTGGGAGAAATGACAAATCCAGCAGTTGTATTAACTTTAGTTGGTATTATTATCACTTTAGCTTTAGTAGCTAAAAGACTACCAGCAGCAGTTTTCTACGGTTTAGTAATTACAGCTGTTATCGGTATTATTGCAGGTATTGCTGGTGTTGAAGGAATGCCGGAAGTACCTAGTGGAATTGTATCTGCAGATTTAGATTTTAGTTTAATTGGACTTTTCATGAATGGAATGGGAGAACTATTCTCTGATCCAATGCAATGTGCAATTGCTCTATTCTCATTATTATTTGTTGATTTCTTTGATACAGCAGGAACATTAATTACTGTTGCGAATCGTACGAATTTAGTCAAAGAAGATGGGGAATTAGAAAATGTAGAACGTGCATTAGCTTCTGATGCAATTGGAACAGTGGTAGGTGCTACTTTAGGAACATCTACAGTTACTTCATTTGTAGAATCTACAGCTGGTGTAGAAGTTGGGGGAAGAAGTGGTTTAACTGCTTGTACTACAGGTGCTTTATTTATATTATCAATTTTCTTTTCACCAATCTTAACAACAATTACTTCTGCAGTAACAACACCAGCATTAGTTGTAGTTGGTGTATTAATGGCTCAACAGCTAAAAGGAATTGATTGGGATGATTTTGTTTTTGCAGCATCAGGATTTGTTACAATTATTATTATGGTATTAACATATTCTATCTCAGATGGTATTGCTTTTGGATTTGTAGTATATGGGCTATTAATGGCAGTACTAGGAAGAGGAAAAGAAGTAAAACCAATTGTATGGGGATTAATCGCCATATTTGTTGCTTATTTCGCATTAATATAAGGAATCGACTACTAACATTTGTTAGTAGTTTTTTTATAAACTATTAGTGAAATTATGAGAATTATGGATACTATAAATACAAGAATTATAGTAATAAAGTGAATATAAAATAGTATATTTATAAATCATAAACTAAATATAATGAATTACTTATCTTTATATACTATTTAATAATATAATTTGTGAGTTTATGTTTTATGGAATAGTGCACCAATTTGACGTTAATTAATATTACTGAAATAATATACAATAGTCATAAAAATAGATATAGAATTGCTTTGACTAA
>JBKEBJ010000021.1:0-14526 GCA_047973105.1 Coprobacillaceae bacterium
AAATATTTGAACTAAAGCAGCAGTTGCTTTGGATACAAATTATCAATCAGGACTTTATGAAGTAGGAGTAATTATTAGAGGAAAACCAAAAGAAATTATGATAAATGGTGTGCTTACAGAAGTATTTCATGAGGAAGTTGAACTATTTGATCCAATGAGTGAATATGTAGAATTTGTAGATATTAATACTTTAAAAGTAGAACAAGCTCCAAACCTTACTGCTGATTGGGTACCAATAAGCGTTCCTTATACAAAAAATTATAATGAAGTTACTAAAGAAGTGTATTGTAAAATACCGAAACCAGAAAAAGGAATACAGTATCGAATTTCTTACCAAATAAAAGTTAAAGAAGAATATAAAGATGTCCGAATTCATGAGGATCAAATCAGTGGAAAACTCCCTATTCCTGAAGTTCCTAACAATGGTGGTAAGGGGGTAGTGGCGAATGGTTATACATATGCAAAATCCACTCTAGTTAATCAAACAGAAATATTAGTGCCAACAGTACGATTAGATTCGCCAACAACAATTTCTATAAAGAAAAAGATAGAAAGTCGAGGCAATTTGCGAGTAGAAGAATTCTATATGATATTAACAGGACCTAATAATTATGCTGGCACAAATATTATAGGTTCATTAGAAATGATTAATGAAACAGAATCAGAAACATTTGATTTTACTCCACCAACTGGTGGATTTCGTCCAGGGACATATACATTAAATGAATTTTTTGAAGCAAATAGTCGGTATGTAACAGCGTCTATCGCCATTTATAAAGAAGGAGTTTTAGTTGATACATTTGAAAACAACCCTAATGCTAGTTTCTCTGTAGATATTGGGGATAAAGAGATAGCTATTGTAGTAACTAATAAACCTAAAAAATCTACACCACAGATACAGATTTAAAAGTAATTAAAGATGTTACAGATGATAGTAAAGATGGATTTGTGTTCAATATTAAGTTAATTCCTTTAGACGAAAAACTAAGAGAACATTTCACAGTTACTGTGCCAGTTACAGTAATTAATAATCAAGGTGTTATACAAGGAGTTGAAGGTATCTTATTTAATACACCATATTATATAGAAGAGGAAAATACAGATAATTACTTTGTAACCTATTATGTAAAAAGTGGTGTAAATGGAACTAAAGAAAAGAAAAATTATTTTGAAATTACAGATGTAAATACAGCTATTGAGTTAACTGTGGAAAACGAACCACGGCCTGTTACCACACCATTTAGTTTTATAAAGATAAAAGGTGGTAGCCAAAATGAACCATTACTACAAGCTGGATTTATGCTTTATCAATGTAAGGAAAAACATAATCATGAGGATTTTGTAACAGATCAAATTGTTGCAGATGGACATTGTTGGAAACCTATTAGTGATTCTTTGTATATATCTCAAGAAGATGGATTAATAGAGTTTGCTGCACTAATAGATGGTCAATATATCTTGGTAGAGAGATTAACTCCAGATGGTTATGATAAACCAATTGGTCAATGGAAAATCACAGTTGATAGTACAGAATTAGATGACAAAATAAAAATTGATTATGCTACAGGGTTACCAAAACCACCAGCATTTAAAATAGATAAGGTTAACAATACATATTATTTACCAAATAACAAAAAAGTAGATTTGCCTACTAGTGGTAGTGGTGGAATTATTCCATTTATTATCTTTGGTATTGGAACAGTGATTGTTTCAGGATTACTACTATTTGATTATAAAAGAAAAAAGAAAGTACAAAAACCTAGATATTAATTTTGAAAAAGCAAAGTGCTTTGGAAAAATATTAATATATAATCACGTTAATTTAGACTGTGTGAAATAAAAAAGGAGAGAAAAAAGATGAAATCAAAATTTAAGAAGTTTTTGACAACATTAATGGCAGTTGCCTTAATGTTGAAGGGAGTATTACGGTACATAAGTATGAAACAAATGCACCATCAACAAATCCAGGGAATGGACAAGCTCTTGATCCTGCAGATGCTGCAAAATTAGGAAAACCATTAGAGAATGTAGGTTTTACATTGTATAGAATTAAAGATACATATACATTCACAGAAAACCCTAAAACAAGTGATGTTATTGCTGCAGTAAAAGCGAATCCAGATTATTATGAAAAGTATACAGAACAGTTTACAAATGCGACAGGAGAATATACTTGGAGTAATCTTCCACTTGGGTATTATATTTTAGAAGAAACAACAAAACCTGTTGGAAAAGATTATTTTATCATGTCACCAACAATTATATCAGTTCCTTATGGTGTTAATGGAACAGCTAATGGAAGTGATGGATGGAATTATAACATTCATGTATATCCAAAGAATGTATTAGATGAAGAAATTGTCAAAGATATTGACTCAACAAAACCAGAATGGAATAAAGGTGATGTAGTTCCTTGGTCAATTACTACTAAAGTTAACCCTAAAATGAAACCAGATGGTGCTGGGGATTACGGAACAATGTTAGTAAAAGACCAATTAGATGAAAGATTAACATATGTAGCGGATAGTATAGTAGTAAAAGGAATTAAAGATAATGATGTAGAAGTAGATTTAGATGATACATTCTATACATTTGATGCTGGAACTACAACAACAAATCTTCTAACTTGGACATTTACAAAAGAACAAGTTAAAGCATTATTTGATGCAGAAGTAAGAGCAGTGTGATTTAGTTTTAAAACAACTATTAATGAAAAAGCAATACAAGAAAACAATAACCAAATTAAAAATGAGGCATCAAAAGATTGGAAAAATATCATCGATGATAAAGATGAAAGTTCAACAACAAAGAATCCACCAGTAGCGATTCTAGGCGGAATAATCATTAATAAGTTAGACAAAGATTATGTCCCATTAGATGGAGCACAATTTAAAATAGCAACATCATTAGCTAATGCAAAAGCTGGAACATTTATTAAACGTAAAGGTACTACTGATGATTTAGTAGTAACTACAGGTGATAACCCAATGACTCCTGATCCAGCTATTGAAAAAGGATATGGAATGTTTGCTGGTCTGGAAGTAGATAAGGACAATGCTGTTAAATATTACTTAGTCGAAACAAAAGCACCACAAGCACCAAATGGAGTGAACTGGGAGTATGTATTACATCCAATTATTGAAGTTACAATAGAAGCAGGTACGACTTCAAAAACAGTTAAAGTAGTTAATACTCGTACTGGAGAAGATGGTCCAGGACCAATCTTCAAATTACCAGAAACAGGTGGTACAGGTACAGCGTTATTTATTATTGTAGGATTAGGTTTAATTGGTGCTTCAACATATGCATTACTTAAAACTAAGAAGAAAGAAGAACATAAAAAATAATTATTAATATGAATATAGGACATATAGGGGAGAATAGAATATTTCTCTCCTATATGTCATTAAGAAAGGATGGGCAATATGAAGAATGGAAAAAGTAGAATAGTTATAATTATTATGATATTTATTATCGGACTATTAATTCTAGTCTATCCTTTTGTTAGTGATTGGTATAATACAAAGAATTTTCTTGAGAAAGTAAGCGTTTATGAAGAAGAAGTTAATTTTCTACCAAAGGAAACGTTAGAAAAAGAATGGAAATTAGCTACAGATTATAATAATAGTTTAAAAGGAGAGCCAGTAAAAGACCCTTTTGTTGAAGGAAGTGGTACAGCTTTACCAGAGAACTATTTAAATGTATTAAATATTAACGATACAATGGCTGTTTTGGAAATACCTTCTATAGATGTTAAATTACCAGTTTATCATGGTACTGATCAAGAAATATTAAAAAAAGGGTTAGGGCATATAGAAGGTACATTTCTACCCATTGGAACAGAAGGTGGTCATGCGTTTATTACAGGGCATACTGGATTACCTACAGCTAAACTACTAACAGATTTAATAGAATTAGAAGAAGGGAATGAGTTTTATATTAAAGTATTAGATAAAGAACTTACCTACCAAGTGGATGAAATAACAACAGTCACACCTGATGAATTCTCACAGTTACCACCAGATATCGATGGTGATTATGTGACTTTAGTTACTTGTACACCATATGGTGTAAATTCCCATAGATTATTAGTTCGTGGAACAAGAGTCTATCACATGTCAAAAGTAATTCAAATTACAGAGCATAATTCCTATTTATGGGAAATATTAATGGGCCTATCTGGTAGTTTAATAGTCATTACCAGTTGTGTTTTAGTTATAAATATAAAAAGAAAAAGACAGTTAGATAAAAGAGAAGTCATTCTTTCAAATAAGGAGGGGATATAATATGAAAAAAGTAATACGTTTAGGTGCATTATTTACTTTAATTGTTGGTATATGTATCTTGCTATATCCTTCCATTAGTCAATCATTTTATAATAAAAGTGTAGCTAAAATAGTAGATTCTTTTGAAGTAACAATAACGAACAATAATTTTGATGAGTTATATCAAAAATTATTACAAGAGAATAAAGATTTATATGAAAATGGACAAAAAGATTTAAAAGATCCATTCTCCTATAGTCAACCAAGTATAGATTTAACAAAATATGGGCTCAAAGAAAATATTATTGGTTATATAGAAATGCCAACAATAAACCAAACCATACCCATTTATTTAGGCGCTAATGAGTCAAATATGCTTTTGGGTGCAGTGCATTTAACAAACACCTCTTATCCTATTGGTGGAACTAATACAAACTCTGTAATTGCTGCACATCGTGCGTATTCTAAAGCAGAATTGTTTAAAGATGTAGATGAATTACAATTAGGTGATACAATATTTATTCGCAATTTTAGGGAAAAGCTATCATATAAGGTAGTACAAACTGAAATCATTAATCCAGATCAAATAGATAAAATACTAATTCAAAAAGAAAAAGATATGATTACTTTAATGAGTTGTCATCCTTATGGGACAAACCATAAAAGATATATAGTATATTGTGAAAGGGTGAGTGAATAATCATGAAAAAACAAAAGTATCCCAGTAAGAAAAAAATACAAATATTAGTAAGTATCTTACTTACAAGCATTATATTTACCCTCTTTTGTGGTTATAAGACAGGAGCCTTCGATAATCATAAAAATAAAGACATCGAAAGTAGTCTTAAAGAATATGAAGAAGCACTTAATAAAGAAGAACAAGATAATTGGAAATCTAAATCTATAAAAGAGGGTAATGGTTATATTCAAATTAACACTAAGGTTGATGTGGATAAGGAAAGTAAAGAAGCAAACATTCGCTTAATTAATCCACCTTACTGTGAGTTTGATTTAGCGATTACAATTACTTTAGGAGATTTAGTATTATATCAATCTGATATAATATCACCAGCAACAGTTTTAGAAACAATAAAACTAGATCAAGTGATAGAAGAAGGGCAACATGAAGCAACAGTAAACTATAGTTTTTATGACACTAATGGTGAGAAGCAAGGTGAATATGTCGTTAATATACTGTTATTATGTCAATAATTTTGGGTATAAAGTATTTAAATCACAAATTATCAACACATGTAAAACACAAAATAACACATACTAAAACTAGGTAAGTGATATAATATGTGTGATGATACATGACAGATAAGGATGTGATTATAATGAAGGAAAGAAAATATTTATTAGAAGGTAATCAAATCATTTTAGTGCGTCAAAGAATTCACCAGCTACTAAGAAAAAGTTTATCGCAACCTTTGGTTACAGTGATTGCCGGTCCAGGATACGGAAAAACTACAGCTGTTGCTTCCTTTGTTCAAAATTTAAAACGTTCTGTTATATGGTTACAATTAACAGAATTAGATAATGACACCGAGCGTTTATGGAAAAACATATGCTTATCTGTAGAACGGGAATTGCCAGAGATAAGTGAAAAACTAAGGAAGATTTCACCATTTACAAAAACGGAGGAACTAGATCAATATTTTGATGTTTTTAGTTCTATTACTGATGAACCGCTATGGGTAGTAGATAATATTGATTGTATTACTAATCCAGAGATACATGATTTTATAGTCAAAACAACAAAAATTAATATTGAGAAAAGAATATTCTGTGTCATGATTCTTAGTAAAAGAAAAGTGTTTGTTCAAACAGGAAGTTATACATATATTGATAATAATGCTCAACCATTTTTAATTACCAATGATGACTTATCTTTTACACCAAAAGAGATAATAGAATTGTTTAAATTACATGATATTGACATAAATAGTGATAGTAGTTTAGAAATTTTTAAAGAGACACAGGGGTGGATATTTTTATTACAAATCATGCTTAATAAAACCAAGAATCAAACAATACTGACTTCTCAAGATTTCATAATAGCTGCCCAAACTTTTAATAATCAGTATTTTATAAACTACAATGAAGTGATGCAAAAAACATTGATTAAGCTCTCAATGTTGCCATTTTTTACTGTTGATATTATTAAATCAATAACAGGAGAACTCTTTTTAGAGTGCGTTCAAGATTTAGATGAAAATATATTTGTGGATTATAGTTATACTACTCGTTTTTATGTATTTCATTCCGTATATAAGAAATTTCTAAATAATTTGGAAGGCTTTTTAGATAAGAATGAAATATCTATAGCGATGCAAATATCTGCACAACATTATATGGAATACGAATATCATTATGAAGCAGCTAAAATATATTATAAAATAAGGGATTATAATGCTTTTTTATTAGCTATATTATCAGGTGCCTCTTATACTACAACGGAAATAAACACATTATTGGAAATGATATATAAGATTATCCCAATATATAAAAAAAACTCCTTTACTAGATTTATGTATGGCCTATATGTATTTTAATAATTTACAAATTAATAAAGCAAAAAGAATATTATTAGCTACTATTAATCAATTTGATAAGGAAGGAATAATAGAGGACATAAAAGTATTAATTGGAGAATGTTATATTATTCTTACCTATATCACATTTTATGAAAATACATTGGGTGGATTGGAATATATAAAAAAAGCAGTCGCATATTTACCACAAAGTAGTATGTTTTTAAAAAAAGAGTTAAGAGCTCTATCTCAAAATGAACTTTTTTACTTACCACAAGATAAAGATATAACTATTGAGGAAATGACAGAGTATTTTTACTCTATTGGTCCATATTATGAAAGAATATCAGCAGGTACAGGTTATGGGCTTGGTTTATTATTTGAAGCAGAAGCTGCCTATTATCAAGCTGCTGATTTTTTTAAAGTACAAAATAAGGCATTTCAAGCTATATATAAAGCTAAATCTATGCATCAACACGATATTGTTGCTAGTGCACATTATTTGTTAGGAAAAACAGCAGTGTTTTTAGGTGATTATGAATCCTTTACTGCACATTTGAAAGAGGTAACGGAGTATTTAAAAGAGAATAAACAATCAGATTTAATTCAATTAAATGAAATGATTGAAATTTATTTATCAATTAGAACAGGGGTTATTTCTAAAGAACAATTCACAATAAAAAAATACAAAGAAAATATTTATTTAGAAAGACCTATGTGGGCAGGACGTAATCTATTGATAAGTGCTGTATATTGGTTAACAAGTGATGAATATGTAGAAACCTTACGTATTTTATCAGAACTAGATTATGTGCTAAAACAAAGAAAATTATGGTCAGTAAATATTATTTCTCATGTTTTAAAAAGTATAGCTTATTTTAATTTAAATAAGAAAAAAGAGGCGATGGATAATTTACATATTGCATATGAATTATCATACTCACATAATATCAATGTTCCTTTTATTGAATTTGGACGAATGATTTTACCTGTTATCAAATATATACAAAGAAATAAAGTAAATCAATTTTCTAAAGAATGGGTAGAAGAGATAATACAAGGCGCAACAAAGTTTAATGAAAATGTCCAAAAACTAGTAAATGTATATAAAATAGAAAATAAGAAAACATTCATTAATGATAAGCACTTATCACCACGTGAAAAAACAGTATTATATTATTTAGTACAAGGATATACGAGAGATGATATTGGAAGAGAGATGAATATTTCAATTAATGGTGTAAAGAAACACCTTACAAATATTTACAATAAATTGGGAGCTAAAAACCGGGCTGAAGCTATCTATTTTGCGACTAAAGATGGGATAATAGAAAATTAAATTGATACTAATAAAAGCATCCTAGATAGGATGCTTTTGGCTATAAGTTAGGTTTATTTCATCCAATTCATTTTAGAAAAAGCTTGATATATTCCTTCGTTAGCTACATCAGTAGTAATAAATGTTGATATTTCTTTTAATTCTTCAGCTGCATTATCCATGGCAATACCGCATCCAACAACTTCAAACATTTCAATATCGTTTGTTCCGTCGCCAATAGCGTAAGTATCTTCTTTTTTAATATGTAAAGCATTAGTAATAGCTTTAATACCTGTAGCTTTACTATATTTGTTGTAAATAACATCTGTCCCTATTACATCATCTTTACAAAAAGCAGTATTAAATCTAAAAGAGTTTTTAAACATCTCTTTTAACTCACTAAATGCACTAATATCAGAAGAACGTGTAAATAATTTATATATTCTTTTATCACTAATATTAG
This sequence comes from Coprobacillaceae bacterium, assembly GCA_047973105.1. Lineage (GTDB taxonomy): Bacteria > Bacillota_I > Bacilli_A > Erysipelotrichales > Coprobacillaceae > CAKVJS01. The sequence goes on from JBKEBJ010000021.1 coordinate 8,581, forward strand.
TTTCTGCAAGTACCTTATCTTTTGGTAGTAATCTTCCTTCTTCAAAAAATTGTTGCCAGCTTTGTAATTGTTCTATAGGTGTGTAGACATATTCTGTGCTTTCTGCAAAAATAAATATGCCTTTTTCTATCGCGGCATCAAAGAATTGTTGTGTTAATTCACTAGGTATTGGAGAATCTACGATGACTTTTCCATTTAATACAACATAGGCTCCTGCAGAACATATATATCCTGCAAAATCCATATCTGTAATAGTATTATCTAACATAGTAATAGGTCTTCCTGTGGAAACAACCGGAATATGTCCTAATTGGTGCATCTTTGTAATTGTTTCTCTTGTTTTATCTGACGGTACATGAACCCCCTGATTACTAGCTACTTGCGTTCCATCGACATCAAAAAATATTGCTTTCTTTATCATAATTGCCCCCTTAACTTGTTTTATTGTATATCATATAAAAAAATAGAGACAGTTTTTTTCTAAATTAGAATATGTATATCTTATTATTAAGGATTAATGTTGCTTTCCAGTAAATGTTTTTAGTTCCACTTTAAATACGCTGACAGGTTTCATCATTTCCTCAGTGAAGATAAAATCCTTACCTGTTTGATGTTGCATCAATAATGATAAAGCAAGTTTTTTAGCTTCTATATCATTAATAAAGCTAACAATACCGCTGCCAATAATACTTTTATAAGCATAACCATATCCACATGCAATATCAGATTCTATCAATGCATGTTTGCAGTCCATTTCAATCGCTACATTTGGATATTTATTAAGTGCTTTAATTTTTCTCCCTGTTTTAGCACTGTGGAAATATAAGGTAAGAGTATCATTGATATATGTATAGCCAAAATTCAATGGGACAATATACAATCCATTTTCATCTTGCATAGCGAGTCTACATACTTTACATTCTTTAATAATCTCTAATATCTCATTAGTATTTGTTACTTCTCTATCTTTTCTACGCATATTATTTCTCCTTTAACTTTTATCCATTTTATCATTTTGTTATTAAATCGCCAAGTATATAACAAGATATAAATGTCTAATTTATACAATAATTAACTCTCATACTTATTTATAATAAAAGAAATAAAGGAGTGAGATAATGAAAAGAACATTGATGCAAGTATATGTGAAAAACAGTAGAGAAGCAGTATTAACTTATCAAAAGGCTTTTGATGCTAAACTAGGCTATAATGTAAAGAATGATGATGGTTCTTACTATCATAGTGAATTAGATGTTTATGGACAAATTCTAGCAGTTGCCCAGATGCCAGACAACAAACAAACTTTAATTACAGGAAATGTTATGCAATTCTGTTTACATTTTAAAGATACAGAGAAATCATGTATTGATAAAGCCTATGAAACTTTAAAGTTGGATGCAACAATCTTAGTTCCTTTAGGACCTTGTGATTTTAGTGATTATATGACAGATTTCATTGATAAATATGGAGTTCGCTGGTGTTTGTTTTTATAAAATATGAAAAATGAGTCAAATTAAATTGGCTCATTTTTATTTTGAATTATTGATTTGTTCTTGTATTTCTAATAAGTACATCCAACGTTCACTACTTTCATCTATCTTTTTTAATAGCTCTTCTCTTTTTGTAGAGAGAATACTAATTTCTTCAAAATTATCTTGAGAATGACTCATTTTATTATCGATTTCCAGAACCTCTTCTTCTAAAGAAGATATAAATGTTTCCATATTCTCTAATTCTTGCTTCTCTTTTGAAGATAATCGTGGTGTATTTTGTCGTTGTTGTTGTTTCTCCATAGCGTATCTTTTTGCACCATCTGTTTTGGTTTTAATATCTGTAGTAGCAGTATCGAGATATTGACTATACCCACCATTATGTTTAGTTATTACTTTATCTTTAAAAACAAACATTCCATCACAAATTCGGTCTAGGAAATAACGATCATGTGATACGATAATAACAATTCCAGGAAAAGAGTCTAAATAATCTTCTAAAATGGCTAATGTATTAATATCTAAATCATTTGTAGGCTCATCAAATAGTAATACATTTGGAGCACCTAATAGAATTTTGAGTAGATATAATCGTCTTTTCTCTCCACCTGAAAGTTTTTCAATCTTACTATGTTGTAAATGTGAATCAAATAGAAATCTTTCACACATCTGTTTAGCACTTAATTGTCCTTGATTAGTAGTAATATAATTGGCGGTTTCTCTAATATAATCAATAACTTTCATAGAATAATCCATATCATCAGTTCCTTGTTTAAAGTACCCGATTTTAATAGTATCACCATAAGTAATAGTACCACTAGTAGGACTTAATTCTTTACCAATGATATTTAACAATGTAGACTTACCACTGCCATTATCACCTAAAATACCAATACGATCATGTCGTTTAAAAGTATATGAGAAATTTTGAAATAATATAGTATTATCAAAAGACTTAGATACTTCATCAAGAATGATGGTTTTTTTACCTAAACGAGAATGAAGAGCAATTAATTCTACATCCTTTGTAGATTCTATTTTATCAATACTATTTAAAGTATGAAATCTTTCCAGTCGTTCTTTACTTTTTGTAGAACGCGCTTGTACACCGGCTCTAACCCATTCAATCTCTTTACGTAAAAATGAGTTTCTTTTCTTTTGAGCCATTAAAGCATCTTCTTCTCTTTTAGCTTTAAGTTCTAAATATTGGGAGTAATTACCTGGATATTCGTATAAGGAACTACGGTCTATTTCATATATTTTTTTTGTAATTCTTTCTAAGAAATAACGATCATGGGTTACCATTAAAAGTGCTTTATTGAAGCGTATAAGATATTTTTCTAAATATTCAATCATAGAACTATCCAAATGATTGGTTGGTTCATCAAGAATTAGTAAGTCACAAGGAGTTAATAAAGTGATAGCAAGCGCTACTCTTTTCTCTTGTCCACCAGAGAGTTCTTTGATTTTTTGATGATGATTAGAAATACCTAATTTAGTAAGAATCGATTTCACTTCAAAATCTTCTACTTCCTTTTTATCAATAATTTTAAATACTTGTTCCCATATAGTAAGCTCTTTATTAAAATCAGGGTTTTGTGGAAGATAGCTAATAGTTATATTATTTTTACGAATAATAGTTCCTTGATAATCTTCTACGCCAGCAATAATTTTTAAGAACGTAGATTTTCCAGTACCATTTACACCTAATACAGCAATCTTATCCTGCTCTTCAATACTAAAAGAAATAGCGTTTAAAATACATTTATCGCCATGATGTTTTGTAATACTCGCAGATGATAGTAACATTAAATCACTCCTAACTATTTTAAGATTATAACATTGTTTTAAAAGATAATAAACCTGGATAATAAAAACTACTCTATTATTAATAACAGAATAGTTTTATATCATATTAGAACTGACGTTTTTTCTTGTTTTTTTCTTTTACAAATCGACGAGCATTTTTCATTCCGCCGACTTCACTAAACATTTCATCCAGTTTTAGAGTTTCAATTTGTTTAGCATTCAGTCCATCATATCTTGATTCTTTTTTTAGTTTTTGATAACTAGAAAATCTCTCTTTAGATAATTCACCAGTAAGAATAGCTTGTTGAACAGCGCAACCTGGTTCGCTAGTATGACTACAATCATGGAACTTACAAAGAGATGCGAAAGTATCAATATCACTAAAAGTTTTATTAATGTTTGTACTCTCTAATCCAAGTTCTCTCATACCAGGGGTGTCAATTACCATACCACCATTTTTAAGTAGAATGAGTTCTCTTCTTGTTGTGGTATGTTTTCCTTTATCATCGTTTCCAATGTTATTAGTATCTAACAATTCTTCACTTATCAAACGATTAATAAGTGTTGATTTTCCAACACCTGAAGAGCCAATGAAAGCTATTGTTTGGCCTTCTTTAATGTACTTCAGTATTTGTTGATAACCATTTTCTTGAAAAGAAGAGGTTCCCATAACATCTGTTCCAATGGCAACTGTTGTAACTTCTTGTAAACGTTGGTTAATCTCTTGACACAAGTCTGCTTTTGTTAGAACAATGATTGGAATTGCACCACTATCCCAAGTAATTGATAAATATCGTTCTAATCTACGTAAATTAAAATCTTGATTTAAAGACATACAGATAAAAACAGTATCAATATTACTAGCAACAATCTGTTCTTCATTTGATGTTCCAGCTGCTTTTCTAATAAATTTACTTTTTCTAGTTAAAATATGGTGAATAATAGCGTTTCCATTATTACTTGTTTCTCTATCAAGCATAACAAAATCTCCAACTGTTGGAAAATCAGATGGTATCCTTGCTTCATAACGAAGTTTACCAGAAACTTCACTAATTACTTCACCTTTTTGACAAATAACCTTGTATTTATCTTTATATTGAGAAAGTACTCTTCCAACATAAAGATTACTAAACATATTGGATTCCGCAATAAAACGATTTGTAAATCCTAATTTTTTCATATCTATTGTATTCAATTTTTTATCCTCCTTAATTATTTCTATAATCTTAGGGAGGTCTTTGTATGTGATTTCATGCAAACCTCCCGGTTTACACAATATCCTTACTATTTAATTTAAACATCCACATGTTCTCCTTCATCTATTTCTATATATTATCTTATCATAAACATAGGAAAAAGAAAATTACATCATAGAAGGTTTGTTAAAGAAATAAACTATGTGATACAATGATTATAAAGTAATATCATAGAACGGAGAGGTTTTAATGAGTATTCAAAAATCATATTTTCTTTTACACATAGAAGAAAGTTTTCAGATTCGAGGAAGAGATGTTTGGGTTGTTTCTGGAAAAATACAGCATGGAAAAATTCATGATACCTCTAGCGTGGTTATATTAAATACTGTTGGAGAAATAATAAGGGAAACAAAGGTTTCAAATATAGATTGGTTTGGTCGTGGAAAATACAAGTCAGTAGTTGCAGAAGAAGGGGATACCATAGCAGTAATATTTGATATAAAAGAAAGGAAATATCTAGATAAAGGAAATTATCTAGCGATTTTATAAATAGTATTATGATTTCATATAAAAGGAGAGAAGATAATGACAATAGAAAAACAATATATATCTGATGTTGAAGCAATCATATCGCATCGTTATGATCAAGGAGATGATTACTGGACGACATCGGATAAGAGATTAATAAAAGGAGCACCTTTTAGCGCATTAGAAAGTTCATTATTCCTATTGGAGTTAGGCATGGAACCAACAGACCCTATGTTAAAGAAAACAACAGAACTATTTTTTGATACTTGGCAGGAAGATGGCCGTTTTAAATTATATCCCAAAGGAGGGATATTTCCTTGTCAAGTAGCGATAGCTGCAAGCTTTCTTTGTCATATGGGTTATGTAGAAGACATAAGAATTCAAGAGACATTAAAATATCTTTTAGAGATTCAATATACAGATGGTGGATGGCGTTGTAATAAGTTTTACTTTGGTCGTGGGCCAGAAACAGAATATTCAAATCCACATCCTACATTAATGACTTTAGATGCTTTTCGATTTAGCCAAGATTTTAATAAGGAACCGGTTTTAGATAAAGCAGTTGAGTTCTTATTGAATCATTGGACAATAAAGAAACCAATAGGTCCTTGTCATTATGGTATTGGTAGTTTATTTATGCAAGTTGAATATCCATTTCGTAACTATAATTTATTTTTGTATGTATATGTATTATCTTTCTATGATAAAGCAAAAAAAGATCCACGTTTTCTAGAGGCATTTGAGGCGTTACAAGCTAAGACTCAAAATGGACAAATAATTGTTGAAAGAGTGGTTCCTAAATTGGCTAAATTTACTTTTTGTAAAAAGGGACAACCAAGTACATTAGCGACAAAGCGTTATCATGAAATATTAAGAAATCTAGGTATTACATATTAAATAGATAATGAGAGGAGATTAATTAT
>JBKEBJ010000028.1:0-8506 GCA_047973105.1 Coprobacillaceae bacterium
ATCCTTCTTGTTGATACATTGTTACAGCATCCATAGAAAGCTTTTGTTGACCTTTAAAGATATCAACTACTGCTTTGGTAGCATCAGTTTGATATTGTTGATTTTTAAACTTTAACTTCATGCTACCTCCTATAGAATATTAATAGTAATATCACTATTAATTTCATTAATTTGTTGAATTACGTTAGTCATAAGCGCATCATTACCTGCAAATGTTTTTTCATCTAACACTACTTGATCAGGCATAATATTACGAATTGACTCTAATACACTACTATCATATTCCTCAGACAAAGAGATAAATAGTAAGTCTTCTTCAACAACAAAGTTATCATTACCGATATTTTCAATCTTAGAGTCTAACATAAGTCCCAAGTCTAAAATTACACTAGTAACAATATCAAGTTTACTAATATCATCTACATACTTACTATCACTTTCTGATAGTAAGTCTTGCTGTAAGTCACTAGGCAAGACTTCATTCGCTTTAAGAATACTATCACTAAGTTTAAATACTCTGAAACCATAATCAATATCCGCACCAGTTTCTTCTTTAATCTTAGCACCAGCTCGTTTGATACGTTCTTGTGCAATACTAGGTATAATAGGTTCTAGATCATTCTCTATACAGAAGTCATATGCAGACTTACTATTCTTTTCATCTATACTTTCTGGCAACTGTACCATAATGTATTTTCTATTTTCATTATCAGCTGCATTTAAATCCAAGATACTATGCGCTGTAGTAGATGAACCGGAAAAGAAGTCTAAAACATAATCGTCTTCGTTACAATTTAAACTAATTAACATTTTTATATATTCAATACTTTTGGGAAAATCAAATACTTTTATTCCCATTAGCCTTTCAAGTAAATCTCCTGCACTTTTAGTATAGTACTCTTTCTCACTTATAACGGACTTTTGCATAGTTGTTGTTTTTCTCATTTTTTGCTCAATTCGAAAACAGCCATCTAATCCTTTTCGACCAATCAAATCATAACTCTCTTTTTTTACTTTATCACTTCCCCATCTCCATACTGCCTTGCCAGCTTTATTCATTCCAGGAAATACTGGGATATCATTGGTATTCATTGTCACTTCATGATGTCCATTTAAATCACCTTCGGCAGAAATATATATTGGGTAGTGTAAATTTGGCCTATTGTTTGATGTAAAAGCGGAGTTACCATTGACCAGTGACTTTAAGTTATAACCACTAGTCTTATCTTCAAATTTAAAACTAACATTTTTCTTTTCAACCTCATTTAAACACGCATTTTCGCTTTTTCCATATACTAAAAGGTATTCATGACATACCGCAATATTTCCGTAATTTCTTCCTTCTGGTTTTACAACATTAATTAAAGTTGATAAGTGGTTTTTTTCTCCAAAAACTTCATCGCAGATTTTTTTTAAATTATTATACTCGTTATCATCTATTGATAAGAAAATTACTCCATTATCTTTTAAAAGATTTCTCGCTAGTTTTAAACGTGGATACATCATTGATAACCAATCTGAATGGTATCTTCCGTTAGTTTCAGTGTTTTGAATAAACTTATTACCATCTTCATCTATTTGTCCTGACTCAATTAACTCATCTTCAAGTGATTGTTTGAAGTCATCTTTGTATATAAAATCTTTACCAGTGTTGTATGGGGGATCTATATAGATACACTTAACTTTATTTAAGTATGATTCTTGAAGAAGTTTTAAAACTTCTAAATTGTCACCTTCAATATAAACATTGTTTGTATCCTCAAAATTAATAGACTTTTCTTCTAATGGTAATAATGTTTTATTTGTTTTAATTCTCGCCTCATTAATTGCAGCTCTTTTACCAGGCCAATTTAATTCATATTTCTCTTTTGCTTCATCTACGAGTTCATCAGTAAATTCCTCTTTTAATTTATTAAAATCTACAACTTTTTCCCCTTCTTGTTCTGTTATACAATGTGGAAAAAGTTGTGATATTAGTTCTACATTATTACTAATTAAATCTTTACTTTCTAAATTTAATTTATTCATTAATTCTCCTATTTTTGTGATGTAATTCCTATCATTTCCATTGCAGGGACAGGATCACCATTTATGTCTCTTATTGAAAATAATTCTTTATATATATTCCTTTTAATTTCGTCGTCTATATCATCATCAGATTTAATGGTAACATAAAATGATGATAACATGCTTTTTGACTTATAGAACTCCGATAGTTTTATATAATAGTCATAATATTTTAAACATGTTCGCAACATATATATTACTACTGATTCCAATAATGCAAATATTACAATTGAGTTAATAGTTATCGTTTTATCAATACCTGTAAATAAAATATTCAATTCACCAGCTTCAAGACTAACATTAAATAATGAACATGCAATGACTATTATTGAAATTAATAATAGTATTCCTGTTGTTATTGTTGCTGCTAACCATTTTCTTGAGAATACTACATATTCATTTGATTTTTCTTTCCAATATTTTGCAGGAGCATCGAATTTCAATTTTTCCTGATATGAAGTTTCCAATTCTTCGATACGATTTTCAGCATCCATTATCAATTTTTTATTAGTTTCTTCACTTGAGACAGCTAATTCCGCAATCTTTCTTGTTGTTCTCGCTTGATTATGTTGTACTTGTTTTATTTTGCTTATTTGATTGTCAAATTCTTTTCTTGCATAGCTTGCAAATACTTCATCTTTTTCAAAATTCAAGTAGTCATATTTAGGAATTAAAAATTGAAAAAATAAATACTGCTCCTCATCATTTAAAAATACATCTTTCTCTCCCAAAAGTCTATCTACAATTCTACTTGATGGCTTTATCAAATCTCTATCTATCAATTCTTTTAACATGCAAATTGACTCAGCACTACTGTATATAAGACTCATAGTATCATTCCACATGCTTAAAGAGCTTGTTTGCTTACCTATAATATTCAACACGTCCCTATACTCTTTGTTATTCATGCTCTTATCTAATGTTTCATAGTATTTTTTTTTATTAAAATTATTGTGAACTAATTTATCTCTTTTGGCATACTTTTCTTTTATATTTTTATTTCGAATATAATTTATATTTATCTTTTCATTATCCACAAAGTAGTTATCAATATTTTCTACATTATATATAAATTCTTCTAAATCATTAAATTCTTTAACTATTTTCTCAAAACCTCTATCACTAAAATATCTTTTCTCTTCTTCTAATTCATTCACAAAAGCTTTACTATGAATATCAATCTCTTCAAATCCATTTTTCCAGTATATTTTTCTCATTAAATTCCTTCTATTTTTTTGATGCTGATTTATATTTGTCGGGGTTACAGTTTATTATTATTGTTTCTACGCTTTTATCTGTACACGATGACTTGATTTGGTTTGCTTTTTCTAATTCTTTGTCTGTATAAGCAATAAACACTACAAATGCACTGGTTGCTTCTAGATTATCTTTAAAATATCTATCTAGCTGTGAATATACATTCTTTGCATTTGAAGCCTTAGCAAGTTTAAATTCTATCAGAATAGATTCACCTGTACCAACACACTTAAAGTCTACCGAACCACTACCATTATTCACCTCAGCATTAATTCCAATATTATGTGACTTTGCTACTGTTCTAAAAATAGACTGGTGTGTACTTTCACTTCGCATATCATCGTGTGAAAAAACTTTAATTAAATCTCCATTTTCGATTTCATTTTTATAATAATTAACTATATCAAAAATCTTCACTCTATAAGACTCTGAAGTTTTATTAAGTAACTGAAACTCGGCAATTAGTTTTTCAGTCATTGTATTAATTGCCGATATATTTAATCCATGCTCTGTAATATCACTCTGTTTAATATTTGTTGATATTCCTTCTGATGATAATTTCTCTTTAAATAGTTTGATTAATTCCGGGTCAACATCTAATAAGGCGTTTATTATCTTTTTTCTATCTTTTATTGACAGTTTAGTTTTGATTTCAACTCTCTTTCCATTTATCTCTTTATACCTTGTTTTATACAACATATCATTAAGACGCATACGTGATGTTGCATTTTCAACAACTGGAATAATGTCAAATAGTTTTCTTGCAAAGTTGTCTTTTGAGAGTAATAATACTTTTTTTCTTAAAATGGATTTTGGACATAAGATGATATAATCGTAATTGTATATTGGAAGATTACAAACTATATATTTAATTGGGGATATTTCCACCTTACATTTTTGAGTTGGTACATCATACCTTTGACATACTTTTTCAGTAAACATCAATAAATCTTCCAAGATTATATTTGTTGTCATATCTGAAATCATATCAATTCCAATTCCTTTAGTGAAAATCTCTATTGTATCTAGTCCATAACCATAATCTATTAAGAATTTATTATTGCGAATTGTTGCAGCCTTTTTTGGCCCAATGCCATGTCCAATAAAAGAGTGATATCCAAAACCTAAATGTGTTTGTTTTACTTCTTTAAATTGAAATGTATTAGAATTATCATTAAAGTAATTCAAAAATTTATCATACGCTCCTGGCAATTCGTCCGATACACTTAACAACAATGGATCTATAAAAAATGGATAATCAGCATCTATATCAATATCTAGAAATTCTAATTCATTATCATTAATTTTAAAATATTCACAAAACCTCATATAGTTCCTCTAATCTTTTATTTAATTTCTTCATTTTTTCTTTTATCTCTAGTCTTTTATTAAGCTGCTTTTCTTTCCTACGTTCTACTTCTAATCTTGTTAATTGAACTTGCAATTGCTTTATTTCAATATTTATTTGTACTAGTCCTTCAGATGATAGTTTTGTTTGTGTAACACCTAATATTTGCTTCTTCATTTTTTCATATAATTCATTTACATCATTTGATAGTAAATCTAATGAAATATTAGATTGATATTCGGTAGTAAATAATTGTTGATCGTAGAATCCATACTTGACTTGATTATCATATTGTATTTCATATACTATATTAAAAGGTATAGCATTATCAATCGTTTTTACAATCTTTGTGATATCAGTATCTTCCTTTAATGTCAATTGAATAACAACAATTGATTCGTTATCATCATACTGATTATAGTTTGTTGTATTTTTATCAATTTGATACATGTATCTAATACGTTCTATTTTATCCCTAAATTCATCTTTATGCTTATCAAATCTGTCTTTACTAATGATTTGATTCACAACACAACTTTCTGGCAACTTATTCATTTATCCCCTTATTTATGGCATCGAGCCTTCACTATAGTTATCTTCAACTTCTTCGTAAGAATCATCGTAGAAAACTTCGTAATTTTTCGACTCTTGCTCCTTAATATAATTTAGTATCTTTTGATTTTTTAAGTATATATCATACTCTCTTCGTAGTTCACTTTTTCGCCTTTTAAGGTAATATTTCATAACTTTTGATGACGCAAGATCAATATCAGTTTCAATTTCACGTAATAAACGTCCTAAGCTATAACCTTTTACATATGTGTACTTTATATGAAGTTCTCTATCAATATCTGAAGTTAACTCACGATGATACGCCTTCCAATTTCTTCCCTTATATTCTCTGTAATTTTCCATTTTCTCCCCTAAACTATAACTAAGAATGTAATTAATTCAAAGTCATCTAATCCTGATACATCATTTGTAACTAATGTAGAACCAAATAGACTATCTACTACTGATTGGTCATTTACATCTATTATTGAACTTATTGATGTTGATAATAGGTTTGAGTAGTTAGACATATTCTTTCCGTCATTTGTCATGTCATTAAACAGTTCATATGCTTTTTCTTCCGGGATTGTTTTCCCTTTACAAACGTTACGCATGAAGTCTAATGTTTCTTTTGGTTGTAAATGTGTATACTTAATTTGTGCATCTTCTGTTACATATACGATGTAGAATGGATGTATTTGGTTTTGATTTTCTTCATTTAATTTTGTATTAATGTTTTTTAATACATAAATTACTCCAGGTTGTATATTATCATTTGCTTTTACTACTGAATGCATACCCGAACTAACGTTCTAAATATCACCATTCTCATATATATACTCTAATAGATCCATTCTAAAGTCGTTTAATCCTAAATCTGTAAGTGATATTGTGTTCGACATATCTTCAATGTCTAGTACTTCTTCTTTAAGACGTTCTAGTTGTTCTTTACGGAACTTGCTATCATTGTCTTTACTATCAAGAATATTATCATTTCCTGTTGATGACACATTTAGTATTTTCATACGGTCTTCTACTCGGTTCTTTAAATTTATATACTCATCTAAAGATACGTTTGGCCAGAAGTTAACAAGTTGAATGTAATCATTCTTACTACCAATACGATCAACACGCCCAAATCTTTGAATAATTCTTACAGGGTTCCAGTGAATATCATAGTTTATTAAATAATCACAATCTTGTAAGTTCTGACCCTCTGATATACAATCTGTGGCTATTAGAATATCAATATTAGTTGGATTACTATTCCCTTTAGATATTGGCGAGAAGTTACTTAGAATAGTTTCAAAGTCATTTCTAATACCAACATTATTTTTTAGGTCTTTGCTTCCGGTAATTAGTGCACTTTCAAAATTACCTTTTATATTCTCATACAGGTATTCTGCTGTATCTGCAAAACTTGTAAATACAATAACCTTTTTATTTTCACTATTTATTGGCTTTTGTTGCTTATCTTCAATTAAATCTAATAGTGTTTGCATCTTAACATCATTCTTCGGTTTAATTTGCTTAAATTGATTTAAAATATTTGTAAGTATATACTGGTCAGACTCTAATACTATCTTCCAAGCCTGAGTATTAATATCAGCTAAATCAATTTTTACTTTATCTCCAATTATTTGCTCTGAAAATTCTTCATTATCAAAAATATTTTCAATTACTTCTAGTGCTCCATTTTGCTTACTTACTTCAAACTTCGCAATAGCATCTAATGTGATGTTTATCTTTTCTAGTAATTTTTCTGTTGTAAGTTTAAAACTCTCTACACTACTTTCTAGACGTTTCATCATGTTTGCACGCATTAGAGTTTGTAAACTACGTTCACGGTCAGCCTGCTTAAATGTAGTACCTATTGAAGTAACTGTATCATATCGTTCTTCATACTTAGCTATACGGGCAGGGTGGACATATTCTAATGGGGTATAGATACTCATATTAAGTTCAGATAATTTAGTATATAGTTCGTCAATTGTAATAAAGTTATCAAGGTTAGTAATTTCACAGTATTTATTGATTGGCTTTAATCGTTTAGGAAATTGTCCAATTTCTTGCATACTATAACTATTCTCTATGTGTTTACGACTCCTAGCAATTGTTACGGAATCTAGTAACTTAAAGAACTCAAAGTTCTTATTTAGTTCTCTAAATAAAGATGCTGAGGTTTTATCTTCATCTTCGGATTTTGTCCACTGATTAAATGTTGTTTGAGCATCACGTAGGATTGTGTAAGGACTTTTACTTTTACTGATATTCGGATTGATTTGCTCTACTTTTCCTTCATATGCTAAATCAAGTTGATTCTTTAAATCCGTAAACTTATTATTTACCGGTGTTGCACTAAGCATTAAAACCTTAGTTTTAATTCCTTTTTTAATAACATCTTCTAATAAGATATCGTATCTCGATCGTCTATCGTTTCTTGCATTATTATTTCTAAAGTTATGAGATTCATCGATTACTACTAGCCCATAATTCTCCCAATGGATTCTTGATAAGTCGATTCCATTACTCACACCGTACTCACGATTTAAATCAGTGTGATATAAAACATCGTAATTAAACCTATCACCTGCTAAAATATTATCCTTATACTTACTACGATATGTATTCCAGTTGTTTCCTAATTTCTTTGGACATAATACTAATACATCTTTGTTTCTTAATTCATAGTATTTAATTACCGCTAAGGCAGTAAATGTCTTACCAAGTCCTACACTATCAGCTAAGATACATCCGTTGAATGTTTCTAATTTATTAATTAAACCAGTCACTGCATCTTTTTGAAATGGATATAGAGTATTGTATACAACAGTATCTTTAAATCCAATTTGTTCATTTGCTAAATTATCTTCATTGATATCATCTAGGAATTCATTGAAAATATTATATCGAGTAATATAGTAAATATACTCAGGGCTATTCTCTTTATATAGTGTTTTAATAAATGCTATTACATCGTTTGTAACATCAATTAAATCTTCATTATTCCAAATGGTTTCAAACTGTGTGATAAAAGTTTTAGCAACTTCATTATCTAATCTATTAATTGAGTATGCAATGCTATTGTCTTTTTGATAACCAAAACCTTCACTACTAAAATCAGTTGTATTAAAGTATGTATAGTTATTATCATTTCCTTCAATATTAAAATATGTATTCGGTATTGTTTGTTTAGTATTATTAGTTTTAAACTGCGCTTTCTTTTGAATCCATTTTGCACATTCACTCGCAATAGCTCTAGTACTCATCTCATTGATTAGT
>JBKEBJ010000058.1:0-30399 GCA_047973105.1 Coprobacillaceae bacterium
CCAAACACTCCTAACGCCCCTAATATGATAAATAAAGCTCCTTGTGTTGGAAAGCCATTTGGTGTTCCAATTGCATCTCTTGTACCCGATATAATAGACATTAATAACCCGATTACAAATAAAATAATGAATGTTTTTCCCCATTGATTGTACGTATTATGGTTTTTTATAATATAACAAATATAAGTGAAAGATGTAATAATTAATACTGTTGAAATACTACGTATCATATTTCCAAAATATAACTGTATCATAAATATTCTCCTATAATTTTATAGTACTTTTCGATATAAACAATTAAACTGTTTAATATGTTTTTCTATCATTAATAATGCTTCTTCTTCTCGACTTGGATCACGATCACAGAGTGTTAATAATATAAATATTGGTGCATAAAATTGTAATGCCATAATATTGGTTTGTTCACTACTCCCTTTATCCTTTCCAAGTAATGTAAACATCATTTCTTGATATGATATTGGATCGTCGTGATACTGCTTGGTATAAAGTTTTGATAAATCTTGATTATGATATTGTTCAATTGTCAACATTTTTCGAAATTGACATACATATTCATCATGTAAAAAATATAAGAATAAGCTTTTCCCTAATTCTAGTAACATATTTTCATCTATGTTAGTAAATAAAGAAACATCCATATTAGCATTAGTTCCATGCATTTGCATAGAAGCCGCTTGTTTATCATAACGTTTTGACATTTCTACTAATATAGCATCAAAAATATCTTGTTTACTTTTATAATGTTTATATAAAGACGGTGCTTTAATTCCTACCGCCTTCGCAATCTCGGCAACACTAACTGCTCCATACCCTTTTTCTGCAAATAAATATAATGCTTCTTTTATAATTCGTTCTTTTGTATTCATACGTTCTCCTATTTAGCTAATATTTGTTAGCTAAATTATAAGCTAATATTCATTAGCCGTCAAGTGAAATATAAAACCTCTAAAGAAATATCTCTTTAGAGGTCATAATTATATGGCATTAAATGCATTTTCTAAATCAAAAATAATATCATCAATATTCTCTGTACCAATAGATAATCGAATTGTATTTTCTTGTATTCCTTGATCTTCCAATTCTTCCTTTGTAAGTTGTGAATGTGTTGTTGTTGCTGGATGAATGACTAAGGATTTTACATCAGCAACATTCGCTAATAAAGAAAATATTTGTAAAGAATCAATAAATTTATGGGCTACTTTAGTATCGCCATCTATTTCAAAAGTAAATATTGATCCTGCACCTTTAGGAAAATATCTTTGGTATAAATCATAATATTTACTTTCTCTTAATGAAGGATGATTAACTCGTTTTACTTTCGGATGATTATTTAAATACGTAACAACTTTTAAAGCATTTTCAACATGTCTTTCTACTCTTAAAGATAATGTTTCTAATCCTTGTAATAATTGAAATGCATTAAATGGTGAAATAGTCGCTCCTGTATCTCTTAAATATACAGCACGAATTCTAGTAACATAGGCAGCTGTTCCCGCTGCTTCTGTGAAAACAACTCCATGGTATGAAGGGTCTGGTTTTGTTAGTTGCGGAAATTTTCCTGAACCTTCCCAATCAAAGTTACCACTATCCACTATGATTCCACCTAAGCTAGTTCCATGTCCACCTATAAACTTAGTTGCCGAATGTACTACAATATCTGCACCATGTTCGATAGGTCTAAATAGATAGGGTGTACCAAATGTATTATCAATAATTAATGGAATTTTATGGCTATGAGCAATTTTAGCAACGGTTTTAATATCGATAAGACTACTATTAGGGTTTCCTAAAGATTCAATAAATATTGCCTTCGTATTTTCTTTAATTGCTTTTTCAAAGTTTTCAACAACATCTCCATCTACAAATGTTGTTTCGATATTATAACTTGTTAATGTATGAGCCAATAAATTATAAGAACCACCATAGATTTGTTTTGCGGAAACAATATGGTCTCCTGCCCCAGCGAAAGAGATTAATGCATATGTTATAGCGGCTGCGCCTGAAGCTACAGCAAGTCCAGCTATACCACCCTCTAAGGCTGCTACTCGACTTTCTAAAACATCTTGTGTACTATTCGTTAAACGTCCATAGATATTTCCTGCATCACGTAATCCAAATCTAGCAGCAGCGTGTTCACAATCATCAAATACATATGATGTTGTTTGGTAAATAGGAACAGCTCTAGCTCCGGTTGCTGGATCAGCGTTTTCTTGTCCTACATGTAATTGTAAAGTTTCAAACTTTAATTCTCTATCTTCTCTTTTAATAAATGTCATTTTTATTTCCTCCTATTTATGAAACAAAAAAGCCCATCCTATTATAGGACGAGCGTATCGTGTTACCACCTAAATTCGTTATTATCTCACAATAATAACCTTATTGAGTACTATCATACTCTTACATTGTAACGTATGTTAACGTGATGACTTACATATCAGCCATCCAGCTCCAAGACCATTTTCATTACTCTTCCCTTACCCATTTCCATCATCTAGGGCTTTCTATAAAGTTTCAAGAAATTACTCTTCTTTTCAACGCCTTTAATTTATATGTTTATAAAAAGTAAAACATTACTTTTTAACACTATTTAATTACATCATTTTGAAGAAATGCTTTTACTGCGTATAACGTTATTCATTTTGATAGAGAAATAAATCTCTTTCACTATACTATTTTAATTCCTATAGGTTTAGTATGAAATAAATATTAATACAATTCTCCATACTTGTCAATCTAAAAATTATATTATTTTCATTTTTATTAATTCTTCTAATGTAAATGATTCTAAATATTCATTTATAACTTTATTTAACCCTTCATACAATACTACTGTAGGACATTCACGATATCTAGAACATGTATTATTTGCTTTCTCTAGACAAGACACACAAGCAATGGGACCTTCTACAGCTTCTAATATTTCTTTAGGGGTATATTGATTTGGTAATCTAGTCAAAGAATATCCACCCTTCGCCCCTCGCGTACTTTTGACAAGTTCTTTCTTTACTAATAAGGACACAATATGTTCTAAATATTTAACGGATATTTCTTGTCTACAGGAAATATCTTTTAATGACATATTTCCCTCTTCTTGATTTTTAGCTAAATCAATCATTAATCGTAAAGCATATCTACCTCTTGTTGATATTTTCATTCTATTACTCCTAGTATTGTTTATTCATTATTTCTTCTACCCATTGTATGCATCTTAAAGTTCTTTCTTTAGGCATTATCAGGCTCTCTAACAGTCCATTTTCTAAACAAGATTCTACATGTGTTAATTCATATTCCATCTCATATTCAACTGGTTTATCAATGATTTGACATTGTTTATCTATGTAGATTTGACATTTTCTAGCCTTCCAATAAGAATCTGTTGTAATATATCCTTTTTCAAAATAGAAAGTAGCATAACTTTCAGATGTTCCCTTCATAGAAATATGACTAGTAATTAATACCTCATCCATTTTTATATTCGTATTTACGGCATTAATTGTACCACTATCCTCTTTTGTGGTAAGCGCTTGAACAACTGTGTCTCTTGGTTCTAATAAATAATCTAAATATTCAAAAGTATAAGATGCACTTCCATATACAACACCACCTTGTGTTGGTTCATGCATCCAAGTAGCAGTAGGACTATCAAAAGATGCAGACATACTTATCTGATGTAAATCACCTAATGTTTTTGTATCAATATATTCTTTAATAATAGTTGTGATAGGTAAAAAAATACTCTTTTGCATTTCCATTATAAATAATCCGTTTTCTTTAGCTATATTGAATACTTCTTGTACTTCTTTAACATTTAGACCAAATGGTTTTTCACATAGAACATGTTTTCCATAAGATAAAGCCTTCTTTATTTCTGCAATGTGTTGATTATTTATTGTCGCAATATATACAGTATTAACCTCTGAATCTTGATACACTTCTTCATAAGATCCATACGCCTTTAAAATAGAGAATTCATCCGCAAAATCTTTAGCACTTTTATAAGAGCGTGAACCAACAGCTATTACTTCTCCATTTGTTTTCGATACTGCTCCTACAAATCGTTTAGATATAGCAGCAGTCGCTATAATTCCATATTTTATCTTCATATTCTATACTCCTTTATCTACTAGTATATCATATTATGGAACATATCTTTTTAATAATGTTTTAGATAGTGGTATACTATATTCATAATGAAGGAGGATTTACAATGAATAATGTATTAACAATAATTGGTAGTGTGCAACCTCATGAAAAAAGTGATAGCACAAAAGTATTACAAGCCTTTGTAGATGCCTATAAAGAAAAAAATGAAAGTTCTGTGGAAACTATTGATGTTGCTACAATGAAAGACATTCGTTTCACTAGAACTCTAATGGATGGTAAGTTAACGGATCAAGATTATAAAATTGTTGAAAATAGAAAATCGTATTTAGAAGCATTTAAACGTGCCGATGTCATTGTTTTAGCATCACCAATGTGGAACTTTGGTTTACCTGGTGAGGTTAAAGAAATCATTGATACTTTTGCGGTATCTGGTGAAACTTTTAAATATTTAGATAAACCAAACGAAGATGGTTCTATTGTTCAAGCTTTAACTAGTGGTAAAAAGTTAGTATTTATCCAAGCCATGGGTGGTATGAATGTTGGTCCTAATGATATAAGCTACGCTTTAGTAAAACAATTATTTGGCTTTATTGGTGTCACAGATATGGAATATCTTCCGATTCAAGCAACTGATATTCCAGGTATGTCGGAAACAGATAAAGCTATTGAAAGTGCAAAAGAACTCGCAAGTAAAATATAATCTTTAGACTATCTTCATTTGAAGATAGTCTATTTTTATCATTTACACTATGTTGTCTTGATAAACGTTTAATGCTATACTCTCCCTAAACCATAATAGAAGGAGGTAATATAATGGAGAATATGACATTTGAACAAGTATTAAAAATTAATTGTTTTTCTAATAATGAAGTAGATAAAATAAAAGCAGCTGATGTATTAGAACAACGTTACTGCTGTGAAATTCATTGTGCAGATATGGATAAGAGCGTTCGTTTCGCTCATCATGCACGTGGTTGTACAATTGTTGCTGCAAAAATCTGTAAGAATGTTGTAATATATCAAAACGTTACAATTGGTTCTAATATGCGATATAATAAAAGAGAGGAACAATGGGAAAATGTAGGTACTCCTATTCTAGCAAAAAATGTTATTGTTGCAGATGGAGCTAAAATTCTTGGTCCTATTGTAATTGGTGAAAATAGTGTCATTGGTGCTGGTGCTATCATTACCAAAAATATCCCCGCAAATAATATTGCATATGGTGTCAATCAGTATAAACCAAAAGATCCAGATTATGATTTAGTGTATCATTCAAATATGATTTCTGGTGAAGATATCACCAAAGTTAATAAACAACTTATTGATGCATTTAATAAATCACAAGAAACTAAATAATATATATAAACAGTGTCCAAAATGGACACTATTTTTATTATATAATATATGAATAAAGCATCATTATTGTTGGCATAGTTATGATACATAATAAGACTGACATTGCATTAATGATACTTGCATCTTCCGGTTTATTATTATATAGTTGTGCAAAATTAGTAACTGTTGAAGCACTTGGGGCGCTAGCAGCCAACAAAGATACCAATAAGATTTCTTTACCATTACTGACAAAACTAGATAGATCTAATACAATAAAAATAAATAGGACTATAGCAGGTAAAATAATTAAGCGGAGCCCAGATACTAGATAGGCTCTTTTTTTAGAGAATACTTCTTTTAAATCAATGTTTGATAATAACATCCCAACAACAATCATGGATAACGGTCCCATTAAGTTAGTTAAACTACTTACTGCACTACTAATAACAATAGGTACTGATATTTGAAAGTAAAAAATAACGAGCCCTATGATAATTGCGATAATATTAAAACTAAAAAGAATCTTTCGAATATTGAAAGTGGATTCCTCACTAATAATATATTTACAATGTGTCCACATTAGATTGTTTTGAACAATCATATATCCACTTGTGTAAAATGTCATTTCTGGACCTAACATAATTGTAACTAAGGGAATAATTAAATTTCCACAATTAGAATAAATTATACAGGCTTTTTCAATAGCGTTAAAACGCAATGTTCTTCCTAACACATAGGACATACTAATAAATATAATATGAACAATAATAGCTGCAATAACTGCTAATAATAATCCTTGCATTTTAGTTTCTGTTCGTTCAATTTGGAAAGACTTGATAATAGCACACGGTGCCGCAACATACAATAGTAATGTCGATAATAACTTACTATCATCCTTTTTACAAATTTTCTTCCTTACTAATATAAATCCAATTCCCATCATAATAAATAGTGAACCTATTTGTTGCATCAACATTATACTTAATTCCATTTCCCCTATTTCCCCTTTATTATTTCCTATATGTAGTTATAACTCTATTTGTTATATAATGTTTTACTATTTCATAAAAAGAAAAAATATTTCATTTTCATGAAATATCTTCTATTTAACAAAACAGATATTAATTGCTTTTGGAATAGACACTTTACTTACATATTCTCCAACTATTCCATCATCATCCACTTTACAACATACTACTTCATGGCTTTTTTGATGGGCAATTATCATATAATTACCTGATGGTGATACTTCAAAATGTCGTGGATAATGACCATGGCTATCTACATGAGTATATGGTCTTAAAGTACCATCAGATTGTATTTTAAAGATATCAATAGTATTAGCACCACGATTAGAAACATATACATATTTTTTATTCTTAGATAAAGTAATATGAGATGCATAGTTTGATTCTTCTATACCATCTTTTAAAGAGGCATTACATTTTTGAATCAATAATAGTTTATCATTTTGTAACTTATATACATATATATTACTAGCTAACTCTGTTACTAGATAACCATAGGTATTAGTATCATCAAAAACAAAGTGTCTTGGCCCTTCTCCAGCATCAATCTTTAATTTTTCAATTAGTTTAAATTGTCCATTATCTCTATTAGATTTATAGTAAAAGATATCATCAGTTCCTAAATCTGCAGCCAGCCAATATTCACCATTTATATCCGAAGTAATGGAATGCATATGTGGGGCATCCTGACGAATTTCATCTTTACCTTTACCTTCATTTTGGTAGTTAGCCATTACTTGTTTAAACTTCCCATTAGAATCTAATGAACAAGTAAAGACATTTCCAGTTGTGTAGTTAGCACCTGATATATGTGTTCCATCTTTCCATAAAGCAATGTAACAAGCTCCAGCCCCTGGAACCACTATTTTATCTAATAATGTCATACTTCCATCTGAATGAATAGTATACGCTGTTAAATATGCCGTGTCTCCTAATTCATTCGCTACACATAAGATATGATTACGAATAGCTAAATACGAAGGATTTTCACATTCATCACAAGTGGATACGATTTCTAATTCTCCTGTCATTTCATCTAATGTAACACCATATATTCCTTCACTATCTGTACTTAAATTATAATTCCCTACAAAAAACAATGATTTTTCCATATCAATACTCCTTTATCTATAATTATATCTTCTTAAATAAACGTTTCAACCAGTTATCATGAGACTTAACTTTCAAAT
Source organism: Coprobacillaceae bacterium (assembly GCA_047973105.1). Lineage (GTDB taxonomy): Bacteria > Bacillota_I > Bacilli_A > Erysipelotrichales > Coprobacillaceae > CAKVJS01. Next base: position 7,679 of record JBKEBJ010000058.1, read on the forward strand.
TATTATTTGCTTCAATTAATGTATCACTACAATTAACCCATCGATACACCGCCATTCCTGTATTACCACAAGATGGACATACTCTATTATAGTTTTCTTCCAATTTAATATTGGCTTGTTTCATTTTATTAAATATTAATTCTCTTTTTTTATCAAGCCAATAAAATTCTCCTTTTATACTTCTTTCAATAAGTTCATTTACTTCATTAGTATGAATTGATAATATCAATAAATCTGGAATAGTAGCACTCGCTATATAATTATCAACATTACTTACTGTCATTTTTTTATATCCACATTCTAAACATCTTTGTCCTTGTAAATATTTAGTTATTGGTCCTGTGGATTTTCTTATCTCTTCAATATTTACTAGCTCATTTTCTTTGATATTACCAGAAATATTTATTATAATTCTTATTAAATTCCTAAGTAATTCATTCACCCATGGTTCACCAATCTTTTGAATATTATGTCCATTCATTTCACATATCCATATATCATTTATTGTTCCCATTCCACCACATAATGATAAAAATGGTTGTGTGTTTCCTGTCTTTTTATATGTTTTAATAACTTCATCTATTTTCTTAGCCCAATGTGAAACTCCACATTTTTTAAACAAAGTATATAAAGCTAATAAATATCGTAAATATAAGCCATCATTCTTAATCCAAATATCATTATACGTATCTCTTTTACTAATAGTATCTATTTCTTTCAATGTATTTAACTCATAGAATTCAAGACTAAATCTATCAAATCCCCAATGTAATTTCTCAAACCAATTATTCATATGAAATGTATATTTTTGTACAAGTGGATATAGATATATATTTGGAATTACTATATTTAATTTCTGGATAGTGAATGTAAACCAAAATAATCGTGAATCGTAAACCGTATCATATTTCCAATCCTTTGATACTTCCACTATCTCAAACACATTGTTAATAACATTTCCTCTATCATAGTGCCATTCCTCAATTAAACTACTTCGATTTTCTATTTCTATTTTTTGTCCTATACGAACCAAAATATTAGTAAGTATATGTAATATTGCTTCTTCTTTAGACTTCGTTACTAAATCTAAATATACTTTTCCTCTGTCTCCATATTCTAAGAAATAATAACCGTGGATAGATGAATATCCAATATTTTGAACATAGTAAACTGATGTTTCTAATTTCTTTTCTATTAACTCTTTATAATTTTTCAACACTTCTATTTTTGTGCACATGCTTAAAACATCATCTTGAAAATCACGCCAAACTATTGACTCTTCGTTATTCATTTTATATACTTCAATTTCTTTTTCTATACTATTATTCATACTTTCTACACCATTTCCGTAATTATTTATTACGATATGGAAACCCATATTCGTAATCATCAATTATTATATAATTCTTATATTCATCTGATGGATCTCCATAATTCCAATTATCAACAATATATGTAACAAGATTATTAGTAGAAATAGTTATCCACTCACTACTCCACCCATGATTTCCTTTATGAAATAAGAATGAATCATTATCCTTCACTACATTAATATAGGCTCCTGGATCACTTATCTGTTTATGAAAATAATCAAAGAAACGAATATGATAGCCTTCATCAAATACTTCTAATAATTTCTTTATAGTTTTTTTTGTTGGTGTCTCTTCACTATAAATAGTTAGATAATTCATATTATTATTCTTTTTTATATTTGTTTTAAATCCTAGTATTTCTGCTTTATCAATTATAGTATTTGGTATCATTTTTCTTTCCTTCTTAAATATTTTAATCCTCTTATTAACATCATTAATTATATCACATCCTTGTATACATTGTTTCTATAATTAAATGATTTTTATTTTCTTAGTAAAAATAAAGCCTTATTAAATACAAAAATGATAGATACATTATCTATCATTTAAGTGTGTGGCTTTTATACCCTTTTTAGTTATATTTATTTTTGTATTTTATAATGAAATATACGGCTGCAATTCCTGAAATAAATAACACTGCACCCCAAGAATTCGTATCATAATCACCAGTTCTAATTACAGTATTAGAATCACTATATAGTTCTTCTTGTGGTGTTGTAGGTAGAATTGGTTTTGTTGGCTCTTCCTGCGGTGTTTCAGGTAGAATCGGCTTCGTTGGTTCTTCTGATGATGGTATCGCTTCCCATCTAGCAGCATATACAATATCTTGTGTAACTGTACTTTGGATTATTGATGTCCAACCAAGGAATCGATATCCTGCTCTTTCCAAGCTACCGACAAATTGTGGTGTAGTACTTCCTTCCACAACATCTGTGTACACTTGATTTGGAAAAATATCAATATTTTCTTCACTATCAGTATACGTTACTGTATATGTGTTTGGTTGTTTTATCAATGTTACATTAAATGTCCCAATGGCATTTCCACTTTTAAGAAGAAATTGAACAGGTACAACGCCTACTCTTTTGTTCAATATATCTTCATTCAATCTATCTAGTGTTGCTTGAACAGCTTCCATATATATCGTAGTATTTACATAACTTCCATCAAAAGCACGTACACTTGCTAGCGTACGCAATTCATCCCAAGTTATTGGTCCATTAGCCACATCATACGTAATATCTTCACCAGCTAAATTTAAACCAGCTACAGCATTACTAACTTGATGTCCACCAATATTAAGTTGAATTTCAAAAACTGTCTCTACTCCTTCTGGAGTTGTAAAAGTTAAGGAAGGGATACGATATATAATTACCTGGTTTTGTTTTTCTAGCATTTTTAAACAAATCCACTCCCATATTAATATCATTATTAATAGTATCTAATTGATTTTGATCAATAATAATATCTGCAAATGGTACAAGATACCCTTCTGAATCAAAAGCTAGATATTGTGTTTTATCAAACAAATCAGCTCTTGTTAACTCCTTATATAAAGGATTTTTTCTACTTACATCATCTACATTTAAATTTGTTGATTGGAAATTATAAAACACCATTTCCACTGGTGTACTTCTCTTTCTAACCGTTCCAGCTTGTTCATTTGTAGCTGCTTGTGTTACAAGCACATTACCAATCACCACACCTATGATTAATAACATTGTTACTCCCATTGCCACTATACTCTTTCTCTTTCCCATATGGTCTCCTTTTAAGAATTATTTTCGCCTCACACTTTCATAATATCACTTTCTTTTTTGTATAGAAAATCATTTGCATTTATTTTTATGACATAATTTGTTCTAATTTTCACACCATTATAATTCTTCTTCTAAAGCACTGATTTGTATATCTTTTTACTGTGATTTTTGGATTAATTCTTATTGTAATGAGTGTTGTAAATAATTCATTTCTATCTCCTAAAAAAGCTTGTTCTAGATAGTGACTATATCCTTATATATTTTTAATCATCATATTTTATAGAAAACAAAGGAAGAATCTATTCTCATAGTTCTTCCCCAATTATTTTTATATTGAAATCTATTTATTCTTTTCCTCTTCTTGTTTTTTTCTCATTCTTTCTCGCGCTCTCTTTGCCCATATGCTTACATCAACATTCTTGACATATTCAACATTATCGAAAAAGTTTAAACTATTTTTTCCTTCTTGATATTTTTTTACATAACCATCATATTGATAATCATAGAAAAGAATAGCGCAATTGTAGTTACTCATCTCCTTAGGAAGTTTAGATATATAATCATTTAAATAAGATGCATGTTTTAATATTTCATATTGGCTTCTGCATTCTTCTTGAAATGACATCTCAACTATATAACGATCATATTCTTCTAATTCGAATGTATTGTCAAATATAGAATTAATTACACTTAAATCTTTTGATGTTTCAATTAAGTCATAATGAACCTTTGTAAACTCATCAAAATCATGTTTATTAACAAAATTTCCTAGCCATATTGCTACTGTTTCATTTTTAATTGCCATAATGTTATCTCCTTAATCCTGCTAGTAAATCTAAAATTCCGTTTGGAAATCTATCTATTGCCCATTATTTGAACCTCCTTATAATATCCTCTTGTTTCTATAAACCATCCATTTAATTTTTATAACATACATAATGTCTTTATTAAATGATAGTAAGATTAATGGAGTTTGTATTCTGTTTGAGAAGTTTAATTGCGTCATATGTTATTAAAAAAGGACGATTTATCGTCCTAATCTAAAACTGATTTTTCTTGTTAACTTATATTTCATACTTATTTTTGTTCTGGTAAATGTATATTTATAAATATACTTATCTGATTAACTTTTGCCGATACAGCATTGATAAACTTAATGCCATTTGCTGTAATTCCGTGTTGAAAATGGATATCAATTCTTTTTTCTACAAAGTTATCTCCATATTCTTGAACATACAGCTTATTTTCTATAAAAGCTATGTAATTATTAATTTTATCTTGCAATAATTCTAGATGCATATCTTCATATTTCCAATCCAGAAAATCTACAATCATTAACTTTAAAACATCTCCATCTCTACCAATTGCGTCAATTTGTTCCGTTTCTGTAATAGCCATTTTATCTCCTATTCCTTATGTAAATTACAATAATCTACTATATGATCATATATAAATTTTCCCTCATTTTGAAATCTTCCATATTTATGATTCTTAATTTGTTCTTCTGCTATCCCTTTGGCTTCAACATACTTCTCTTCATTAATTAATAAAAGCATTTTGACTAAATTATAGTCATACAAAACCTTTTTTTCTACTTTTTCTGAATATACAAGAAATTCATTTACATTACTGAATTTATTAGTTAAATCAACAATTTTATTATAGCATTCACGAAGAAGTTCTTTTGATAAATTTGGAATATTTTCAATTTCTTCATACTCAATGTTTTTTGAAAATACTGTTAGCCCATCTATTTTAAAAGCACCATTCGCCCGTAAACTGATTGGTTCATTACTATTGTTCGACATATTAAATACTTTCCAAAATAAATCATCAATAATGAATGGTTTTATATATCCTGTTATAGCGATTTTTTCCTTTTTCATTCCTGATATTGAAATAGTAATATATATGAAATAATCATCTATTTCTTTGAATAGAGTTATTCCTCTACTTTTTAATTTATACTCTTTTACGATTGGTTTTATAGCATTTTGTAATTCTTTATCTAAAAATTTCTTATTCACTTTCAATTATATTCACCCCTTATTTAGGTCTAATAATAGTTATTTCAGTTCCTGGTGGAATAGGAAATCCTCCTACGAATATATCTCCTTTTCCTGCACCCACTATAACTCCACCATTTGCGGTTAACTCAGGAAAGCCAGCAATTTGATTATCAGTAAAGGGAGCAGTAGCAGAAGACTTGTACTCCTGAATTACTAGTGCACCTGTACTTTTATCATATCCTATTGCATCAACTACTATTTTTGTACCATCATTAGTAACAATTGTAATTTGTTCTTGAACTTCAGTAGCAACCTTCTTAAATTCATCTAATTTTTCTAATTCAAAATTTCGCCCTTGTTCTTTTAAAGCGGCGAAGTGGTCAGAAGCTGCTTTCCAATTCAAACGATCTCGAATATTTTTACCTGCATTGGAGTTGCGTTTAACATACTCCTGATATTTTAATTCTGTCGCATCATCAACGAATTTTCCAGTATCGTCTAATAAAGAATTCGGTCCCTTAGTATTCATCCAATCTGGCATATCTGGATCCGATCCATTTGCTAATAATCCTCCAAATAGGATGATTAAGAATCGCACTCCTGGTGATACATTTGCCTCTGTTAAGATATAGCTTGCTGTTCCTAAGGTTGCACTTGTTGCTAATTCTATACTATACTTCTTGAATAAGTATTCTCCACCCTCTTTAACTATATCCTTTATTACTACTTTTCCTCCGGCTTGGGCTGCTTTTACTCCTTTGGATTACACTTCCTACAGGGATTAATTCGATTCCTAATGAGACAATACTCATCACTAACATCGTCTTCTTTTCACTCTCTGTGAATCTATCTCCTGCTAGATTGACTCCTGTATAACTATCTATGATTCCCTTTACACTTCCTACTATCGGAATGAAGTCTAATACAGTGTTCGCTAACTTAAGATACCACTCTGCATATCTTTCATGTTCAAACATGGTTGTATTTGTTGATGTTACAAAAGTATCATAACTTACTGCTTGATCTGCATTTTCTAAACTATTGACATAGTTTTGATATCTTTCTGAGATATTTATGACATTTGTTTTTGTCATTATCTCACTTAACGATACTTTACTCTTTTCTACTTGTACAGTTTCTTCTTTATATCTATCATACGTTGATATCTGTGTTTGTGATTCTGTTATTCCATAGAGATTATCTACTTTATGATCTTCTATATTTAGAACCAATAACATTTGATGTATTTCATTAATTCCATCAAAGAAATCATGTTCTGCATCTCCTACATCATTATGTATTTGTTTTGTGTATTCTATACAATTATCATTGGTTTCACGATATTTGTCAATACTTGTTTGGATACTACTATATTCAAATCCTACGGCTGTTGTATACTTATCTGTTTGACAAATATCTTTCGCTTCTTTGAACAGTTTATCTACTTTTTCTAGTACATCTAAAGCAGTATCTACTTTTCCTCTTCCTGTCCATTCTTGTAGCCATCTTTCAGCATCACTACTATATACTTTATTCATTATTCTGTCGTACCTCCACTCAGCATCTCTTCTAATGCTTGATTCATGGGAGCACTTTTAGGGTATTCAGTAGTGATAACTTGTCCAATTCCGGAATAATAGTTATCTTGTAATTGACTAGCTATTGCACTGTCTTCTGCAAACATGATTTCAACAATCTCCATTAAACTATTGGATAAGCTTTCATAGTATTCTATCATCAAAGCCATCTGTTCAATCGCATACGCTGATATCTCAGGTACAAACTCTGCCTCTGCTTCACCTTTATGTTTTTGTAATGTTTGATACAACCCTTGTTGTTCTGTAATAAAGACACGCATCTTCGTTGTTGCTTCAAACATTTCTAAGGAATTATCTATAATACCTTTATTTATTTTAATAACGGTTCTATCATTTCCACCCTCTACTGCCATTTTTTACACACCCCCTATCAAAAGTTTTTCTATCATTGTATATACTTTTGACTTTGGATAGTTATGTAACTTTTCTGCTTCTGGAATGTATTGTTTCATGTATCCGTCTTCCACATATAATACGCCAACTTCTTTTTTATTTTCTTCTACTTTCTCATAGAAAATTCCTTCTATTTCTGTCTTACCATGCGTTGTTTCTATATAGTCTTCTTTTTTTATATGTCGTACTCGATATTTCTTTTCTCCAACTTCTTTTCCATCAACTAGACTATGTAATAAACCTAATATCATTGCGTCTTTTGTGAATTGTTGTATATCTAAAGTATCTTCTTTCTTTTCTCTTAAAGTGACATAGCTTTCACCACACTTATAGATTCTTAAGCTATTCCATTTTAAGTATTCTTTACTCTTCGCTATAGCTTCTATAGTAAAACAAACTCTACAACCTCTGTCACTCAATGTATCATTATTTAAAATATCTTTTTTCTCTAAGCCTTTTATTACCTCTTCTGCTTCTTTAGTACTCAGGATATTTCTACCTTTAATAAAAGGTAGTATTGGAGATTTTATGATTTCTGTTATAAAGTTCAATTCATTAGTTGTGAATTCCATCCTATATTTGAACCTCCTTATAATATCCTCTTGTTTCTATATCATCTAAATTTGATTCAAACTCTTCAAATGGTTTATAGAAACCATCCATTGCTTCTACTACATTCTTTTGATGTTTCAATAGTATTTCAAAAGCACCTAGAAAACCAACTTTTGCACAACCTTCAAAAGCTGTATTATCACTTAAATCATCATATATTGATTGCATCTTTTCACACGCTGCTTTGAAATCATTTTCATATAGACCTTTTACTCTATTAGCTTCTTCTATATAAAATCCCTCTGTATATATATCCTCGCTCGCCATACTTGTTCCTCCTATCCCTTTGCTTTATGATTTATATAACGATTTTCTAAACTCGTTTTAGAACTCTTTAAACGTATTAATGCAGCATCTAAATCCTCTATCGAACTACGTATGTTTTCCATCAACGTCTCTCTTGTTTCTGTATAACCATATTTGAATGTATAATTCCTTCCTACAGTCTCTCTGTATTGATACATTCCATAATTATCTTTAAGATCATTGATTTTGTTTTGAATATCCGTTATTAGATCTTCAACGTCTTCCATTCGCCCTTCATAATAATTAGATCTACGTCGATGCTTTTTCTTTTCCTCTGTTTCCTCATCATCGCCTAGGAAATCTGTAGTTTCTAACCACGAAAACATTTTTCTTCCTCCTCATTATTAATTAGTATTTATTAAAAGAAATACAATTTCTACAGTAATAGCTATTTCATTTCAACTAACTAAATCCACGTTATACATTTTATAACATATTTTGCGTTATATTATATACTTTATCACACTGCATGTTTCATTTCAATAAAGATGGAAAAATGACGAAAATAATCGTATAAATTAGACATAGTAAAAACCTCTCCTTTAGGAAGAAGGAGAGGTTCTTACATTGATTTGATAATCAAATAATTATCCATTAATAAATTGTTAAGAAGGGAGAAAGACTGATGTTTTTTTACATAAATAACAAAATATTCTTCAACATATTTATTAACAAATAAAGTGATTTCCTTTATAAAGAAAGATCTTGAGGGCGATTTTCTCATCAACCATTCTTTATTTAAGGCTACAAGTGTAATATTTGAAAATTAAATCTATTATGTTTTTAACATAGATGATACCAATACTTGATAAGATATGAACGAGGTAAAGTATCTTATTTTTTCGCTTGTTATCTACCATCACTGTCGCTAGTAAAGGGTAAATTAACTATTTTTTTATTTAATAGATAACGTTGCTAGTATTGTTATAATTTTTGTGGAAACAAGTGTTTAGTTTTGCGTTACATTTGCACTTTTAATACTTGTTTTATTTACTATCCATTTTCTTAACGTTTCAGTAGTAAATAGAACAAAATTACATGTTAGAGCTAGTAGAATTGCTTCTTGTAATACTTGAATATTAAATATCCAAGCTATAAAGAAACAAATCTCTGTTATCGTTATTACTAGTATGCTCTTTTTTATGGGTGTATCATCTATGTTGTTCGTTAGTAATTTAGTTGTTTGCATAATTGTACCAAGAATAAGTATGATTAATATATATGCATTAGTATGTACGTGTATGTTTTCTAAAATGCTTTCTTTACATGCTAATAGAAGAATGAAAAATCCTATTGTCCCAACAAAGCATGCTAGCTTTGACTTTAAATGTCCCCCTGGATAATATCCTCTAATATATGCAAATAAAATCAAAAAGATAAATGAGAATACAAATTCACTGAATATCCAACCAATTATTAGCAAGCAAATTGCTGCAGGTACCATTAATGATAATGCGTTGAGACCATATTTATATAAATCATCATCATTAGCTATTCCATACTCTAATAATTTGGATAATAACCATTTGTTCAACTTACTTCTCCTTTTTAGCTTCTAAATAGGCTTCTTTAGGTATTTCCTCTTGAAAGAAAATGAAATAGCAACCTCTAATGAGACTAAAATTAAAAGTTCGTTTAGCACAAACACCAATAAAATTGTAAACTAATCCTTTGAACATATTAATCCACCTTTCTTTTACAATTAACAACTAGTATTTACTAACTCGAGAATTAGTCTACCATACTTGTAGGATATAATATTTAAGATGTAATCAAATGCAAGAATAATGTCATTATTTGTTATCCCATAATGTTATTTCTATTTTAAAAGAGTCATTATGAAATTTCCAAGCATAGTTACCATGATATTTATTAACTAATAAATCAATTACTTTCATACCTAATCCATGCCATTCTTTATTCTTCTTTCTTGTTGTTAAGTCAGTTGATTTTCCATCTGTGCTATTCTCCATTTTAATTACTAAAGTTCTTTTATGTAGATACATTCCAAAATCTATATATTTATTGTTATCTGACTTTTCACAACTTTCAATTGCATTATCTAAAAGATTTCCTATAATGCTTGATATATCACGGCTTTCAATAAATTTCATACTACCAATAATGTTGATATCATATTTTGTATCGATACCTTCCTTTATTGCTTTGTTATACTTTATATTTAGTATCGCATTAATTCCAGAATCAGCTGTAAAAAACTGTACACCCTCATAAATAGTATCAGCGACCATTTTCTCTATTTCTTCCATAGCCTTATTAGGATCATCTTTCATTATTCCTTGTAGAAGTAATAAATTGTTTTTCATATCATGCTTCATCATCTTAATTCTCTCAATATTATTTTCTACAATTCGAATATATTCAGACAAATGCGTATTTCGTTGTTCTAACATTGTATTTTGATATTTATCAATATACATGTTTTCAACTCTTCCATATATAATATATTGCATTATATTAATGATTACTAACATAATTATTAAAATATAAAAATTAGTGAAATCCGTGATATCTTTTTCAATAGCAATAAAAGTAACTAAAAATATTACGGAGAAGATTGGTATAATACTTTGAAGTATATAAAATTTATTATTATCTATAGCTTTCTTACAATTTCTTGTTAATTTTAGCCAAATAACAAACAGAAACTTTACGAATAAAATGAGGACAGTAATAAATTGAATATTAAATGCTTCTCCTTCAAGAATCCCTTCATAATCAGTAATATTAAACACTATTACTCCAACTACCAGTTCAATGATAATACTTAAACTATTATAAAGTGCGGTTATCATCATTTTACTTGTAAAACTTCCTTCAAAAGCGACACATGCAATCCAAAGTAAACTAATAATACTTGTAAACAAATTGATAAAACTATGAATTGTTATTTTGGTAAAAATCATTCCTATAATTGCAACTATTAAACATGTAATAAAAATCTTTATTTTATTATCTTTCTTGAAAGCTAGAAAAGCAGAAACAAAAACAATACTAGTTATTATCTCCAGTACAGTCAAAAATATCTCAATAAAAAACATCATCTATCCTAACCTCTCAATAACAAAACGTCTATATACTTCTTCAAAGTATTTAGTATATGTTCTTGATATAAGTAATTCATGATTTCCACTCATGAAAACTTTTCTTCCCTCGACTAATTCTACATGTTCTAAGTTTATAATATAAGATTTATGTATTCTTATGAAATAGTTTGGTAGTTCTGATTCAATTTCTTTTAGTTTTCCATAAAATGTATATTCTGAATTACTCGCATAAATATTTACTTTTCTTTTATCACTTTCAAAAAATTGAATATTGGAATGACGAATCGTAAAGTTCTTCTTACTTGATTGATAAATGAATACATTATCTCTTCTTTCAGCAGATACTATGACTTTCGCTAATATTGCTTTTAGTTTCATAGCGTCTACAGGTTTCACTAAAAAATGAAATGCTGATACATCAAATGCTTTTAACATAAATTCATCATGGCTTGTAATGAAAATAATAAAAGCTTCTTTATCTCTTTTACGTATTTCTTCAGCAACTTCCATTCCATTGATTTGGCCCATCTCAATGTCTAATAAATATAACTGATAATTATTTTCTGTATTCTTTGATAGATAATCTAATAATCTTTCACCAGATAAATATGTATCTAATTCAAAATCAATATTTTGTGAATTAAAAAATTGAGTAATAATTTGCTCAATATTAGCTATGATTTGAATATTATCTTCACACACTGCTATTTTCATTATATTCTTCCCCCTGATACAATTTCACTTCCACCAACTATATTTAGACATTTAATTACACATTTATTATATAGCATTTTACTGCAATATTCTATAAATTTCACCATGTTCCTATAATTATTAATAATAATTATTACTAATGTATTTCAAATTTCCTTTTATCGTAATTATTATTTCTTTTTATGCATATTTGACTAATAAAAAAAGTGTGCTATGCACACTAAAGTATTTATTTTATAAGCGAAAGTAGCTTCTTAACAGTATTGGCGTTTCTAATTGTAACATGATTATTTACTGATGAACTTGCAATTTTTGACCATCTTGCTTTAGAAAATGACTCTCTAGATGTAGTCCAGAAAATCACATTGCCATAGGAATCTATCTGTTCATATTCTGGTTTTATATCTCCTACACTTGCGAATACTTCTTCTATTGTCGTTGGTGCTATTACAAAAATCGCATAGTTTACTGCTTCTTTATCGCTATCCCACCAATCTGGTGTGTTGTTTAAAGTATCTGATAGTTCTCTTGCGGATACTACTGTTACAGGTACTTGTAACATGAACTTATCAATTATGATAGCTTCGCATTTTCTTATTAGTTCTTTTTTATCTTTGATTTTACTAGAAAAGATAATATTTCCACTATTGATATAGGTAACGACATCTAAAAAACCTATTTCTTCAAAAGCTGCTTTTAATATAGGCATAGACACTTTATTTTTACCACCTACATTTATACCACGTAAGAGTGCAATATATGTTTCCAATAGATATCCCTTCCTCTCTTGTATTATCATACCATAGGTATCATTTTTAATAAACTGTCATCGCAAAATCATCAGGACCATCTTGACCAATATTTTTAGTGGTTGTAACGATATATTGTTTAATAGATGTAATATGTATTTCATAGAAATCTCCATCATCTGAAGAAGTACCATCTTGATTAGTAAAGGCACCTTTGAATTTGTTTTTATATAATGTTTTTAGCTCTTTATTCTTGTCTGCAACAACTGGACCTAGATTAGTTACTACACCTTCTATAAAGTAATATTTTAAATTAATCGCAATATTAGGATTTACTTTTAGTTGTTTTGCTTTAGTACTGTTTTCATTAGTATAAAAATAAATCTTCAATCCATCATTAACATGACTTACAATTCTTGAAGTCACATGATGATTTGCTTCTGTTGATAAATATAGCCATTCTTCTTTTTCTAATACTGTAATGAATTCTTGTTCATCTATTTTTTTTATTTCCATAAATTTCTCCTTTGTCTCGTAATATTCATAAGAATAATAGCTTACTTTTTGAAGGATGTATTGTATAAATATGACAAAAAAGATTAGAAGATATTTTTATCTTTCCAATCTTTTATACAATTCGATATTGGTTATTCTTTCCTTCAATTTCATTTTTACAACTAATAATAGAATATTCCACCATGTCACTAACTGCTTGTGAAGTAAAGAAAGCAGTGTGTGGTGTCAACATCACATTAGGAAAAGAACGTAACATGTTTAAGTCTCGATTAGAAAGTACTTCATTTTTCAAATCTTTATAGTATAACAATGATTCTTCTTCTACAACGTCTAATGCGACATACCCTATTTGTTTATCCTCTAGACCTTGAATCAAGTCTCTAGTGTCAATTAGTGCTCCTCTAGCTGTATTAATGATAATAACAGAATTTTTCATTTTACATAAGCTATCATAATTAATCATATGATACGTATCTTCAAAACTAGGAATATGCAAACTAATAATATCACTATTTTCATATATATACTCTAATGGATGATAAGAACAGTATTCTTTCATATCTTCATTAGGATATATATCATAAGCTAAGATTTGACAATCGAAGCCAGCCAATAGTTTAATTACTTCTTGCCCAATTTTCCCTGTCCCAATAATACCTACTGTCTTATCACGTAATTCATGTCCTCTAATATTTTGTAAACTAAAATCTTGTGTTTGAAATCGTTCTAATATTAATTTCATATTTCTAAGTGACATTAGAATCATCATAACTGTGTATTCTGCAACACTGCTTAATGAATAACTAACATTACCAACATGGATTCCATATTCTTTACATGCATCTATATCAATGTGATCATATCCTATGGTTCTTGTTGATATATATATGACTCCAAAATCATGGAGTTGTTGAATAATACTTCTATCTGTTTTTGTAGTCATAATGCTGACACAATCTGCATCCTTCGCATAGATTACCGTTTCTTCAGTAAGGGCTTCCCGATACATATCGATTGTTACATGATATTTCTTTTCGAATTGTTTTATAAAGTCTATCTCATCATCTCGATAACTATATACTACTATTTTCATTTTTTTACTCCTTGTATAAACTATCTATCGCTATTTTAAATCGTTTCATCCCCTCTTCTAATTTAGATAGTGGGCATCCACAGTTCAAACGCAAATATTTTTTTCCTCCATATACTTCTCCGGGCATAATTCCAATCCCGCCAATATTTACTAAAGCATCTTGTAATTGTTCTTTAGTAAATGGGAGATTACGACAATCAATCCAAGCTAAGTATGTTGCTTGTGGTTTTTTAAATACAATATCTTTAAAATTATCTTTAATAAATTTTTCAACATAATTAAAATTGTTATTAATATATTCCTTTAATTCTGTTACATAGTATTGACAATGATTATACGATGTTATTGTTGCATGCATTCCGAGTAAGCTCACAGAATTTAAAAAGTCTTTATTCTTTGTTTGATGAATAAATGCATCGTATATTTCTTTATTAGAAATCACTGCATAACTTCCGATCAATCCTGGATAATTAAATGTTTTACTTCCTGAAGATGCAAGATATATCTTAGAATATTCATTAATAAATGACATAATGGTTGTATGTTTATTACCAGGCATTATAACATCCATATGAATTTCATCACTAATAATAGGAACATTATATTCTTTACATAAAGATATTATTCTCATTAATTCTTCCTCAGTAAAGACTTTACCAGTTGGATTATGTGGTGAACATAATAATACCACTTGTACATCTTTAATTTTATTTTCTAAATCTTCAAAATCAATATAGAAAAGCCCATTATCTTCTAATAATTTAGATGTTACTAATGTACGATTATTTTCTTGAATAATATTATAAAAAGCATCATACATAGGAAGAAAAGTTAACACTTTATCAGCTGGCTTTGTTAGTAAGCGAAATAACAAACTAATACTATATAAAACAGATGGACTATATAGTACCCAATCTTCTTCTATAATAGAAGAAAACTGATGTTTAAAATAGTTTGTTATAGCACCTTTAAAATCATGATGATTCCAACGTGAATAGCCATATATTTGGTGTTGCATGACGTTTTCCAATTGTTGATATACTTCTACTGGTACTTTAAAATCAGTATCAGATATGGAAAAAGGTAAAATATTACCTTTCCCAAAACGATCTTGAATATAATCCCATTGTGTACAATATGTTTGATATCGATTAACGACTTCATCAAAGTTATGTTTCATTTTATTCCTCCAATATCCACATTTCTTTACTTGTATTGTTTAATGGAATCCCTATACCATTTTGTATTAAGACATCATCTTCAATACGAATGCCACCAACTCCTGGTATATAGATCCCTGGTTCTACTGACATTATCATACCATCTTTTAACACTGTTGTTGAGGTTTGATTTAAATATGGATATTCTCGTCCATCACCAATTCCAATTCCATGTCCTAATCCATGATCAAAATATTCTCCATAGCCTTTTTCAATAATAAAATCTCTTACTTCTTTATCTACTGCTTTCGCTAAACAACCACTTTTTACTTGTTTCACACCTAATGTTTGTGCTTCTTTTAATATGGAATACATTTCTATTATCTTTTTGGATGGTTTTCCCATAAACACCATTCTTGTCATATCGGATTGGTATCCTTGATATTCAATTCCAAAGTCCATCATAATTGGTTCTCCAGCTTGTACTTGACGATTACTAGGACGTCCATGAGCTAACGCTGTACGAGGTCCAGAAGTGACAACTGGATCAAAAGACATTCGACTAGTTCCCTTTTTATAAGCATAATAATGTAAATATGCACAGATTTCATTTTCAGTGATACCTACATGTATGTGTTGGATTGTTTCTTTGAATATTTCATCTGTTAGTATACAAGCTTCTTTTAAAATACTTATTTCTTCTTGATCTTTAATTACTCGTAATTGATCTATTTCTTCTTGTAAATACGATATAGTACAATGATAATTCTTTAATTTTTCTACATCAAGAATAGAGAAACCAGCTACTTCTATACCTAGTTTTGTATAATTATGTTGATCCATTATCTCCATAACAATATCATAATGACTTTTTTTAGAAGCAGCGGGTGTGTTTAAAACAATTTCTAAATCTTTCTCATTTTCTTTTGCTTCAATGATATAACGTCCATCTAAAATCATATAATCTTTATCTTTAGTAATTAATATAAGCACACCACTACCTGTTAATGTAGATAGATGCTTTTTCACTGTCTTTGATTTAATAAGTAAAGCATCCATATTATGAGTTTCTATTAACCTTTTATATTCTTGTATATGTTTTGCCATAGCGTCTCCTTTTATAACAAAAGGCAAATAAATTTGCCTTTAGAAATCTAAATCTAAGTCATTTAAGATATCTTGATCCTCTGCAGATATTGCACTATTTGTGCCTTCTGGAGTCTCTACTGCAGTAGTTTGTTTTTCATACAGTTTAAAGAATGGATACCACATAACAATAGATCCAATCAATTGTAGACCATTAACAACAATGGTTAACCAATCACCATTAACTAAGAATCCTTCTAAGAAAACTCCTACATATGGTGGATTAAACCATGGTTTACCTAAGATTCCTGCCCACATTAAGAAGGCTGGGAAAGTTCCTAAGATAGTTCCTCCAATAACATATGGTAAGAAGAATGTTGGATTTAATACAATTGGAGCACCAAATAATATTGGTTCATTAATTCCAAACAATGCTGGTACTAAAGACACTCGTCCAACACTCTTATAGGCCTTATTCTTCGATAACAAGAACCAGAATACAAGTCCAAAAGTTACCCCTGTCCCTGTAAAGTTCATAAAGGCACTAACCATTCCTCCAGTATAGAAATGAGGTAATGGTAAACCAGCTTGCATTGCTTCAATATTCTCTGTTAAGAATTGTGTCGCAATTGGTGTTGTAATCGCTGATAATACAGATGGATGAATCCCAAAGAAGAATAATAGACAACTCAGGAAACATACAAAGACAAACATGAATGGATTATCCATAGATCCTACTAATGGCTTTAAGAATTGTGTTAATACTTCTGGTGGTAATACATCAAATACTGCTAGTGATATAAAACGAATTGCACAGAAGGCTCCAACAATAATAACTGATGTTGGAATTAACTCAAACGATCTGGAAACAAAGTCAGGTACATTATCTGGCATACGAATTGTGAAGTTCTTCTTCTTACACCAACGATATAATTCTACAGAAATAATTCCAGCAATCATGGCCATAAATAGTCCTTTTGGACCAAAGAATGACATATTCAATCCGCCATCATCTAACTTAGCGAAGATTAGTGTAAAGTATCCTACAATCCCTAATACCATACACCCTGGAACATATAGTTTGTAATGGTTACCTAAGAAATACGTAATACATGCACAAACATAAACACTCATCATCCCTAATGTTACATAATATGGAATATAGAAATTGTCTAAATTATTAATGATAAACTGTGATATTGGATTGTTTTCCCCAATCATATTTGGAATAGCTTCTGGTACTAAACATAAACTCCCAATAATTAAAATAGGTGTCATCGCAACCATTGATTTCTTGATTGAATTCAAATGGGGCTGCTTATCCATTTTATGAGCTAAAGGTGTTACATGTCTGTTCATGAACGCCTCAAATTTTTTAAACATATAATGTTTCCCTCCCGCTATTTCATTTGCGCTTTTTTATGCGCAATGAGAGCCATTTTTAAAGATGTTGCTCCATCCATCTTTCCATATGTGTCTTGATCAATAATCGCATATGGAATGTTATGTGGTTTTAAGATTGGTTCGATATAATCTAATCTATGCGCAATTTGTGGACCAATCAATAATACATCTAATCCCTCTAATTCTGTTTCTAATAAATCTACTGGTATGGCTTTAAAAGTGAAATCTTCATCATTAAGTTTTTCACTATTATGAACAGTTTTTTTCATACTATCCATTAACATAGTAGTGGAAAACCCACCAGCACAGCATAATACTATCTTCATTTTATTTTCCCTCCTTAGTTTCAAAGATATCAATCAATGTTTCTATTAAATCGCGAGCTAATTGAGATGTCATATAGTGATCTTGAGCATGCACCATTAATAAATTGACAATTGGCTTTTCCTCTCCCTCACTAAGTTCAGCTTGAATTAACTCTGTTTGTGTTTTATGTACTTGTAAGTCTGCGTGTTTTGCTTCTTCTAAAAGTTTTCTTGCTCCTTCATAGTCATTTTCTTTAACCTTTTTTAAAGCTTCAAAAGCTTTTGCTTTACTATCTCCTGAACCAGAGATGATTGCCATTATTTGTTTTTCTTGTTCATTCATATATTTACCTCCTAATCAAACACTCTTAATTGTTTGTATGTTTCTATATTTAAAGTTGCAATCAGTTTTTTTATTACCGTTATTAATCCATCAACATCTTTTTGATGACACATGGAATAACTACCATGACAATAACGCAAGGGGATTCCTAACACAATTGCTAGTTTTCCACCATTCGTCAAATGACTTAATGTCCCGTCTGTACCACCACCTGAGAACATATCGCATTGAAAATCTATATGATATTCTTTAGATATGTTTTTCATATACTGGATTAATTTGGGATTAGGAATCATTGTTTTATCATAATGAACTAACATATATCCCTTTCCAAGTTCTCGGTGATTTGTATAATCACGAATCATTTCTGGTGTACTGGCGACATCAATAATGAATATAATATCCGGATTTATTAACTGACTTGTACACTTACCGCCTTTGGTTCCTACTTCTTCACTGCTGGTATAACAAAGATATACATCATTGGGATGTGTTGTTTGATAAATTACTTTATCTATTTCTTGTAAGATATAACAACCAATTCGATCATCTAACGCTTTAGCCATCACAATATCATCATTTAACATCTCTGTTTTACTGTCAAAAGTGACCATATCCCCTATCTGAATTCCGATATCTTCCACTTCTTGTTTGGTGTTAACACCAATATCAACATACATATCTTTGACTTGATGGTGTTCATCAAGAACACATTGTAGTAATCCTACTTGTGCATCACCATTAGACATCGTAATTTTGACTCTTTGATAGGACTTGGCACGTTGTTCAACACCACCAATCGCAATAACATGAAGCAATCCAATTGGACTAATATGACGAATCATAAAGCCTACTTCATCCATATGACTAGCAAACATTAGTTTTGGTCCTTTACCTATATGTCTGACAATAACACTTCCTAAACCATCATATTGCACTTCTCCAAGTGACTCCGATACAACAATATCACGAACTTCTTTTTCTTTCATTGAGATAGCGTTAGCTTCTGTTAATTTTTTTATCATTTCAAAATTCATATACTTATACCCTTCCATTAATCAAAGCAATAAACTCCTGATAAGAATTTACTTTGATAATATTTTGAACTAATGCATAATCATTCATAATATCAAATAAATCGCTAGTTATTTCTTTATGCAATGCAATATTCTCTTTTGATAAAGCAACCATAAAGATAATACTTACTTGTCTGTTTTCATGAATAAACGGTTGCTTTAATATCGTAACCGAAATGACATCACGATTTGCATTCATTTCAATTGGATGGGCTATAGCGACACCATTAATATAAATTGTAGAAGCATACTTTTCTCTTTGAAGTACCATTTGGCTATAATTTTCACCACCAATATCAGCATCCTCTAAAGTCCAAGACATCTGTTTTAAACATTCCATATAATCATTAATATTACTTTCTATAGAAAAGAACTGTGAATCAAATAAACGATTAATAAAATACGATTTACCTTCACTGATAGAGATATTATCAATGTCATTAAACATTAATAATTGTTTAATTCTTAAAATATCATAATCATCTAATAATTCTTTTATATAGATTAATGGTACATCCAGTTTAATACTTAGTTCACTAATAGAGAAAACAATATCTGGATGAAACATTTGTAATTCTTTCATTTGTAATAATGAAAATGTTTCAATATTTGCCTCTCTAAATAATGTTTGAATTTTCAATTTTATTAAATAGGCACTACCTCCACCAGAAGAACAAACAATCGCTGTATTCGAATATTTAGCGAAATGATAACCGATTTCTTTTTCCATATGCACTGCAAAATGGGTAACAATAAATCCAATTTCATCTTTATTAATAGTAATATTAAATTTATCTTCTAATATTTTACTTAAATTAATCACCATATTAAATATCATTGGATATTTAATAGCCAACTCATCAATGATTGGATTCTTATATGATATTTGGAAACTAGAACGATCAATAAGGGAAGATATGTGCGTAATTAATAATTTTTTAAAGTCTGTATCCTGATTAAATTTTGTGTTATTTTGTTTATCTATTTGACTTAGATAAGCATTGATAACATAAGTTAACTCATTATAATAATCAGTATGCATTTCTTGGGTTCTAGTGTTTGAAAGAATTAATTCTTCAAATATATCAATATCCGCTACATCATATCCAACATCATAAAGTGACTGTATTTTATGAAACAATGAATGTTTTGGTCCTTGTTGTTTTGTAGTTTGTAGTAATAAATGAATATATATAGTTACTCTAAGCCATATTGTTAATTCCTTAAGTTCTGTATAGTTAATAATTCGATGTTCCTGTTTTAATAAATCAATTAGATTTTCTTCAATCATACAAAATTGATTTTCTACAACCTCATCAATTTGTTGTGTAATAATTTGATTCTTATTCATGTATAAAGCAACTAACAGATCTCTACGCAATGATAATGATTCTACTATTCGAACTCCATAATGGGCTTTAGATTCTAATTGTAGATGATAATATTCTAAATAACTTTCCGCTTGTTTTTTATATTTCTTAATTAACGAACGACTAGTCCCTAACCAATCCGCAATCTCATCTAATGTTATATATTTATTTTGCAGTGCAATAATAGCGATAACATTATCAATAGATACCATAGAATCCTTAACATATTCATTCATTTCTTTTAACCATTTGGAAAAAGTATCAGTTTGGAATACTTCTAATAAATATCCTTTACCTCTTTTTTGTAACAAATGAAACCCTTTAGCTTCACTTACTCCTACAAGATACGATATATCACTTTGGATTGTTCGCTTTGATACAGCATACTTCTCCATAAAGAATTCTATTGATAAATAGTCTTGTGTTTGATATAAGTCTTGTAAAATATCCAGTTCTCTCATAAGACTCCCTCCCATTCACGATAGCGGTTTCATTCTTTACACTTATATTCTAGATTAGGTACGTTATTAACAAAAGAGTATTGTTTTCACCTTAATGTGCAAATCTAAACCTTATCCCCATTATACTCATAAATACTATTCACTTCACCAAGTATCCAACAGGAAAATATAAATGTATTACAAAAAGAAAAGTGAATAGAGTTCTTCACTCTATTCACTACATTAATTTTCTACCATTCCGACAATTTCTTTCTTTTTTATTGAAATCGTCTCTTTATTTACCTTTATTATTACTACATTATCATCAACAGATATAATATTTGCATCATGATAACCGTCTGCTGATAGAATAAGACTTTTTAAATCTGGAGAACGCATCTGAATATTACATCTTTTTTTTAGAAAATACATAAATAGTTCTTTATCTATTTCCCTTTTATATTCAGGTATTTCTGGAAGACTTTTCTCTTTTCTTTTACTTAAAGGTGTTTGTGTAATTGAATCTACTTGTGTACCATCAATGATTCCCAATTTCAATTGTCTTTTCTCTAACTGATAAAAGAGAATATATTTCCCTATTTGATCTACTATATAACACTGATTATAACCTACATCCCATCTACTCAATTCTATATTACACCAACTATCAATAAAATCTCGATATATCTCCTTAGTCCCTTGTTCTTCTTTATCCTTTTCAAATATAGTATTTATTATTTTAATACTATCCTTCATCAAATAATCAATAGATACATTAAACAATTCACTTAAGTATAATAATTTATCTGTTTCTGGATATGAATTATTAGACTCCCATTTCGAAACCGCCTGACGACTAACACCACATTCTCTCGCTAAATCTTCTTGAGAATATCCTCTATCCTTACGTAATTGTCTCAATTTCTTTGAAAAATTCATATTTATACCTCCTATCAAAGTAAGCATAATATATATAACTAATAATTACTACCAACTTTCATTTGCATTTGTTAACCTACGGTTGCATATACAACAAATTTCCATTTTACATTTGTTTTAAATATAAACATATTGTTCTTAGTATAAATAGAATATAAAATTGATTGTCAATAATCTATTAACTATATATAATGTTCTTTATATAAATTAAAATATATTTTATGTATTATTTTAAGTATATAATACATAACAATTAGTAAGCATATATTTTAAGAAAGGTTGTGGTGTAATTACTATGTTAGAAATATTAAAAGTAATTGTATTTGGAATTGTGGAAGGTATTACTGAATGGTTACCAATTAGTAGTACTGGTCATATGATATTGTTGGATGAATTTATAAAATTAG
>JBKEBJ010000128.1:0-4018 GCA_047973105.1 Coprobacillaceae bacterium
ATCTTTGAAAGAAAAAGATTTTCTTTCAGTTTTCTCAAATGGATTACAAATACTATCTGTTTTGACATCATAGAAAGTAGTTTTCATAGTATTGGTATCTAAGATACAGTATGTTGGGTTACGATAACTACCTCGTGGATAAGAAGTAGAACCAGGATTAATTACTAGAATATTATCAATGGTATCAACAAATGGACGATGAGTGTGTCCAAAACATACAACATCAGCATTATTCTCTTTAGCTTGTGCAATTAAGCTATCTAACTCATGTTCTACATAATAACGATGTCCATGAGTGACAAAGAAATGTAATTGATCAATGGTAATATTAATATCAAAAGGAATATCACCAAAATCATTATTACCACGGACAATATAAAAATTAGATAGTGGTAGACCATCATAGGTCATGAAAACATCTCCACAGTGAATATAATAATCTACTGGATGTTTTTTTAATAAATTTAGTAATGTACTCTTTTCCATAGCATGGGAATCTGACACAATCATTACTTGCATAACATCACTCCTTTGATAAATAATAACATGTTTTATTTTTGAAAGCGATTGCGACGATAAAAAATGTAGAAAAAGAAAATTTATTGTATAAAGAATTATAATTTAGGAAATACTTAAACCAATAAAAATATTCCTGTTTTTTTAAAAAAAATTATTCTTTTGAACCCTTAGAAGGCACAAGCTTTACGGCGTATTATGCCCGGAAAGTCTCAAAAAAGGCTAGATTTTTATATTTTAGTATTGTATAATAGGTCACGGATATGTTTATTGAAAGGAGGCAACTATGGATAATAATATTAAGACAAAATTGAATGATTTTATTCAAGAATATCTTGTCGAGCGTAAAGCAATGTTTATCCCAATTGCCTGTGTATCTACATTTATGTTAGTAGGTTATGCAGCAGTTGATAAAGAGAAGCCTGAGATTGTATCAAACAAAATTGAATTACCTTATGGAGAAGAATTAGATGTAAATACTATTGAGGTTACAGATAACCGCGATGATAGAGACTTAATTAGTGTAGAAGTAGTAGATGCTTCATTAAACACAAGTCAATTAGGAACTTATGATGTAGAAGTAAAAGCTACAGATCAATTCTCTAATGAAACTACAAAGGTAATAAAAGTAGAAGTAGTAGATCAAGCTGGACCTGCATTTGAAGTATTAGGTGCCAATGAAGGGTATGTAGTACAAGTACCTGTAAACGGAAGCAATGATTTTGCTAGCTATGTAAAAGCAGAAGATAATGTGGATGGAGATGTAACTCCATTTATTGAAGCAGATGGTCAATTAGACACATCAAAAATCGGATTCCAAACTGTTACTTTAAAAGTAAGCGATAGTTCTGGAAACACAACTAAAGAAACGTATGAATTTGCAGTATCAGATATGGAAGCTCCAACAATTGCATTAACAAATGGAGAAAATCCAGAAGTTGATTATGGAAGTGAATTCAATGTAGATAGTATCGCAACTATTACAGATAACTTTGACGAAGCTGTTAACGTTACTGTTGAAGGTGAAGTAGATACGAAAAAAGAAGAAACACAAACAATTAAAATTACTGCAAAAGATGCAGCTGGTAATACTAGTGAGCAAACAGTAAATGTAAATGTTAAAGACCTTACTGGTCCAGAAATTGTATTAAGTAAAACTTCAATCACTGTAGAAGCTGGAGAAGCAGTTAACGGAGCTGAATATTTAACATCAGCTACTGATAACAAAGATGGTGATGTTAAAGGTAAAGTTGAGATTGGTTCTGTTGATACTTCAAAATCAGGAACTAAATCACTTACATATACAGTAAGTGATGAAGCTGGAAATACTTCGGAAGCTATTTTAACTGTAAAAGTAAATGCTGCTGCAAGTGAAGCTGGTGGAAACCCAGACGGAAGTGTAGTGGGTGGAAGTGCATTATCATATGCAATTAGTAAAGTAGGTTCTCCATATGTATATGGTGCAGCTGGTCCTAATGCATTTGACTGTTCAGGTTTAATGTACTGGTCATTTAAGCAAGCAGGTGTGAATATACCAAGAACTTCAGGTGGACAAGCTAGTGGTGGAACATATGTTGATCGTGCTAACTTACAACCAGGAGACTTAGTATTCTTCTCAGCATACTCAGGTGGTGGAATTAGCCATGTTGGTATGTATGTTGGTGGAGGTATGATGGTTCATGCTGGTACTCCTTCTACAGGTGTATGTTATTCATCAATCAATATTATGAGTTATGTAACTGCACGTAGATATTAATGAAATAGTAAAAACTGTATCTTTATGATACAGTTTTTTTATGCCTGTCTATTATTAAAATAGCTCTATATCAGCGCTTTTAAACTATGATATCTTTGATATTATATAGTTGATTTAGCTATTAATAATAAGACTAGATTTTTTTATCGAATTATAGTATACTCAGTATGTATGTAATTCAAGGAGAAAACACATGAGTATAAAAAAATCAGAAATGTATCAAAAAATTGTACGATTGGTTACTGAGAAAAACATGGTTGTTATTCCTGCGATAGCAGTTATTACTTGTCTATCGGTAGGTTATATAGCAGTTGACAAAGAGAAACCTACTATTGTAACTAATGTAGTAGAAGTATCTTACGGAGAAGAATTAGATTTAGATAGTATTGATGTAACCGATAACCGTGATTCACGTGATAAAATTGCAGTAACTGCAAACACTAAATCATTAGATAACAAACAATTAGGAAGTTATGAAGTAGAAGTAACTGCTACAGATAGCGCAGCTAATGTAGAAACAAAAACAATTGAAGTTAAAGTAATTGATGATAAAGGACCTAAATTTGAAGTATTAGGTGCTAGTGAAGGATATGTTGTACAAATTCCAGTTAATGGGAGCACAGATGTAAAAAGTTATATCAAAGCAGTTGATAATGTCGATGGAGACGTTACACAATTTATGGAGGTATCTGGAACATTAGATACTAGTACATTAAATGCACAACAAGATATTTCTTTAAAAGTATCTGATAATGCAGGGAATGTAAGTGAAAAGACATTTACTTTTGTTGTATCAGATGTAGAAGCACCTGTGATTACATTAACACAAGGTGAAAATGCAGTAGTTGATTATGGAAGTGAGTTTACTGTTGATAGCATCGCTACTATTGTAGATAATGTTGATGAAGCAGTAGAAACAACTATAGAGGGTACTGTAGATACAAAAAAAGAAGAAATACAAGAAGTAAAGATTATTTCAAAAGATTCTACAGGTAATACAAGCGAAGCTAGTGTTAAAGTAGAAGTAAAAGATATTAGTGGACCACAGATTGTTTTATCTGAATCAAGTATTCAAATTGATGTAAATGCACCTTTCGATGCAAAAAGTTATTTAATATCAGCAATAGATAACAAAGATGGAGATGTTTTAGCGTCAGTAGAAGCAACAAATGTTGATACATCAGTTAGTGGTGAAACAACAGTTACATATTCAGCGACAGATGCTGCTGGAAATAAAGGTGAAGCTACATTAACACTAAAGGTAGGTTCAACATCAAATTTCCAAGCTGTTGCAGATGCTGCAATTGCACAAATAGGTGTGAATCAAGATTGTACAATGTTAGTTACTAATTCATTAAAAGCAATTGGAATTTACCATCATGGTTGGCCAATTAGCTATATGTCATTAGGACATGTTATTTCTTATGAAGAAGCAATGCCTGGAGATATCATTTATTATGCAGATGGTGGTCAAGGAGTTGCTCATGTAGCTATATATATTGGTAATGGACAATCTATTCATGGTGGATGGCATGGAACAACAGTACAGTATCGTTATAACTATAGTACATGTTCAACACCAATCTTTATTAGAATCGATAGATAAGACTGTAACGTAAGTTACAGTTTCAGAGTGTCGACAAAGTCAAAAAGACTAGTTGACACTTTTTCTATTCACATCTTTTTGTGACTTCCTCTATTTACGATACATACCATCCTATAAATGGTATAATTATCGTGTATGGA
>JBKEBJ010000323.1:0-15986 GCA_047973105.1 Coprobacillaceae bacterium
AATGCTACTGGAACATGGGGAGAAAGAACTATTAGTGAATGCCCAACACTATATCAAGGTAAAAGTCATAATGTAGTATCTTTAGTCAGATACGCTTTAGTATGTAATGGATATAATATTAATATTAATAGTGTAGTATATGATGCTGAATTAGAGAGAATTACTGGAGTATTCGCTGCAGATATGATGATTCCTAAAATTCCTAATATTATTGATTATGGTATTATAAAGGCTTTGTTAAGTAGTAATGGGGATACAAATCGTTCTGCGATAGGGTGTGACACTGCGACGCGTTTGACTAAAGAACAAATTAGTACTATTGTATCACATGGATTTAGATATGTGGGTAGGTATATCAGTAATACTCCAGGAGGCACCTTAGATAAGAAATTATCAATTACTGAAGTCAAAAACATTTTATCAGCTGGATTAAAACTTTTTCCGATTTTTCAGGAATCTGGAAATTCAATAAATAGTTTTTCATATAATATCGGTCAAACAAATGGAGAACGTGCATTACAAGCGGCTAAACAGTTAAGACTACCTTACAGATCTACAATTTATTTTGCTGTTGATTTTGATGCAACAGATGCACAAATTGATTCAAATATTATTCCATATTTTGCTGGTGTAGTTCTTTCAGGGTTCAAAGAAAAGTATGATGTTGGTGTGTATGGTACACGAAATGTATGTAATAGATTGTATGAGCAAAGTAATGGTGATATAAAAAGATTCTTTGTTTCAGATGCATCTTATGGTTTTAGTGGGAATCTTGGATATTTAATTCCAAATACATGGTGTTTTGATCAATTCAAAGTTGATTATGCTATTGGTAGTGGTGTTGGTAAAGTAAATATTGATAAAGTAGCAGTATCAGGAAAAGACAGTGGTATCAGTAAATTATCAATCTCTCCAAGAGACAATATTATTAATCTATTTGAAGCATTTGATATTGCTGGTAAAGTTCCTGCAACGATGGAATTTGAATCCGATATTATAAAAATAATTGAAGAATTCCCTAATGGTGATAGAATATCACTCAAAGTTGAACATGGTGTTACTTATAATAATGATGCAATAATAAAATTTAATACTGAAGAAGAATTTAGTGCTACATTGGCAAAATTTAGAAATAATGCTATTCTTGATAATATGGATTCTGATATGAAATTAAATATAATGTCGTCTATTGAAAAATTGGGAATTAGTATTGAATTAGGATGTATGGAGATTGGTATGGTGGGTATCAGTGAGCAAGATAATGAGGGAGTTATGCTTGTTGTTAGTCTTACATTTCCTCTGGTAGACGTTGATGGTAATGAGTCTTATGCAAAAGCTTCATTGATGTACAAAAAGAAAGGTAAATGTTATTTTAATTTTGGAAGTCTTACAGAAGCACAAAAAAACCAAGCAGTTTATGTTGGCGCAGTTTCAATTTTTGGTATTTTACTTGTATGTGCAGCTGGCCCAGCAATTTTAACGGGATGGGGTACTGCAGTAGGACTTGCTTCAGAAGTGATTGGTGAAGGAAGTGTTGGAGTAACAACTGGATTACTAAATTTCTTTTTTATAGATGAATAATTTATTTATAAATAATATACAAAAAGTATCAAAATGATGATACTTTTTTGTATATTAAGATTAAAATCAGAATGTGAAAAATAGTTTTTAAACATATTATTTTATTGGTGATATATTAACTATAATTTCATAGCTCCCATTATTTTATGAATTACTAATAGGTATATTTTTATCTTTAAGATAATTAATTAATGAAATTGATTCTTGTAAAATTAATATACCATCACTAGTTTTGAGAATAGTGTTACCATTTATAACTTCGTAACTTTTAATAAAATTAATATCGTAAATATTATAAAAATCATTATTTAACAAAATAGCATATTTATCGTTATAGAATCGAATGTTACATTCTTTAGAAAAAAGAGTGCTATGGTGATATTCTTTAATTTCTGATAATGTAGTTATAGTAAGAAAAAGAAACAAGTGAACGGTTATTAAACAAAGCATATAAAGAAATAACTTATCAACACATTGTATTTGAAAAATAAATACTATGACTAGAAATAAACTGAGAATGAAAAAGGTAATAATGTATCTCTTTTTTTGTTTGTTTTCTTTTACTATAACTGTTAATCGATCAAAAATAGGTTGAGATTCAAATAGAAAAGCCTCATCGATATTTTCTTTTTGTTCAGGTTTTGTATAGCGTATAGAATTAAAAGTATTCTGTACTGTTGTAGTCTGATTATAATTTAAATTGTTTGCTCCCACAAAATAATAATCACCTATTCTCAAATAAATATATTCTTCTTTCATTATAAGTAACCAGTGTTTAGTATTTTGAATATTAGATTTTTCAAATTTTATTTTTTTATTCTTAACATTAATTATAATGGAACCATTATCAAATAGAATTGAATCTGGTGAATTAGTGATTACTTCTTTATAAGCATGAAGTGAAGTTAAAGCACGACTTATTGTAACAAAAATAATTGCATGACAAGATATTAATACTAAAATACCAACTAATACTATGCCATTAACAAATGTTGGTGAAAAAAGATTCATATGATATGCAAACCCTAGATAAAATAATAATAAGAAATATATAATGAATTTTTTATTTAAGGCAAATATACGTTTTTTTGTATTGCTAGACAAATCATTTTTTATTTCTACCATTTACTTACTCCTCTCAAAAAACAATTTAATACCAATAGTGGTATTACCATTTTTTAATATTATATCACGTTTTATTAATTATTTAGCATATTTTGTTATTGACAAAAATATCATGTTAAAAAAAGCTAACATTCATGCTAGCTTATACTGTTTCATTTACTCATCTTCAATTATTTGCTTCAATATATCGATAACTTTGTTAATTGCATTATTTTTCTTTAAACCAATAATTATTATGTTTTCGTTAATGCTTGTGATTTCATTAATTAAATAGCCAATAATAATCATATTTCGACAAACTTCAAGTTGAAAGGAAATATCAATTTGATGGCCAATCCAAACCAATATTAAAATGCATACTTTCTTAAATAGTCCAATATATCCATAATCTGAACTTAAATTACCTTTTTTATTATTTGGCGAGTTTTTTAAAATTATTGCAATATAAATTCCCAAAAGGTAGTCAATAATCATGCTACCTATTAAAAAGGTCATTAAATGATCTAGTTCATTCCAGAGTGTTAACAATAAAATAAAAATAATTATTGTTGTGATTTCTAGTACTCTATATATTTTTTTATTCATAATTTTTCTCCTATTACTGTTTTGATTTATACATATATAATAATATTAGAAGAATAAACAATTGTTCAAAAAATTGTTTGAATAAAACAACGCTTGTGGTTTTATAATTATAAAGAAGAATAAATATTGGAATATATAAGGTATTAATAGAGAATAATAGTAACCATACTAAATGCATTGACTTATAGTATTTATCTTTCAAAAATCTGTTAATTTAAATATGAATATTTATAATAGTATATATAAGAAAAAGGGGAGATGACTAATGAATATAAAAAAGAAATGGAATTATATTCCACCAATATTTAGTTTTGTTTTTACCTTTATAATATTATATGGAAATCGCCTGAGTCCTATTATTCCAAATGCCCTTACATTACATATTAGTTTAGTCTCTGTATTTCCTATTGTTTATTTAATTCTTGGAATTATTTCTAGTAATAGAGGAACAGATATGTTTTCTGTTGTTTTGATTAGTATAGTCTATGGAATATTATTATTTATCTTTTTTAAAGAAGTCAATATAACATTGATTTATACTATCGTTGGTATAAGTGGTTATCTTGTTGGATATAGTAGTATAAAAATATGGCGTAGTAAAAGAAAATAAATATCTGAATAGATGCTACTTTACTTGCGAAAGTTGACAGTAACTGTTAAAATGAAGAGAAATATTTTGTATAAAAGATAGGAGGATCGAAATGCAAACATTTGAAAGATTTACATTCCATCCCTTTTGTAATAGTACTATTCAAGAATTAGGGTTTGAAAGTCCAACACCAATTCAAGAAGAGGTCATACCATTAGTAAAAAAGAAAAGAGATGTTATTGGTATTTCACAAACAGGAACAGGAAAAACACATGCTTTTTTATTACCAATAATGGATCGTATTGATATTAACAAGGATGTTGTACAAGCAGTTATTACGGCTCCAACTAGGGAGTTAGCTACTCAAATTTATGAACAAGCTAAAATATTTATGAAGCACAATAAAGATTTACGAGTATCTTTAATTGTAGGTGGGAGTGATCGACAAAAAGCAGTTAACAAGTTGTCAGTGCAACCACATGTTGTTATTGGAACACCAGGACGTATTAAAGATTTATCATTAGAAAGTCAAGCACTTAAAATTACGACTGCGGATATTATGGTTATTGATGAAGCAGATATGACATTAGAATTTGGATATTTAGAAGATATTGACGCTGTTGTTGGTAAAATGAAAGAAGATTTACAACTATTAGTTTTTTCAGCAACAATTCCGCAAATGCTTCGTCCATTTTTAAAGAAATATATGGAAGCACCAAAATTAGTTGAAATTGATACTCATAAACCAACTACTGAAAATGTGGAACATATATTACTAGCGACAAAACATAAAGATCGCTATCAAGTATTAAAGAAAATAATGGCAACAATTGACCCTTACATATGTATTATTTTTTGTAACACACGCATTGATGCATCTGATGTTACTAAGAAGTTACGTGAAGATGGATATAAAATTGGAGAAATTCATGGAGATTTAGAACCTCGTGAAAGAAAACAAGTAATGCGTCGTATTAAAGCGATGGAGTATCAATACATTGTAGCGACAGATATTGCGTCTAGAGGTATTGATATTGATGGTGTTAGTCATGTTATCAATATTGATTTCCCTAAAGAACCAGACTTTTATATTCATCGTAGTGGTCGATGTGGTCGTGCTAAATATACAGGTGTATGTTATAGCATGTATGATTCAAAAGACGAAGCAAGTATTATTCAATTAGAGAAAAAAGGTATTGTATTTAGAAGTGTTACTCTAAAAAATGATGAATTTATTGATTTAGGTCAACGAGAAAAACGTAAGAAACGAATTAAACAACAAACAGAATTAGAGAAAAAAGTACAAAGTATTATTCGTAAACCTAAAAAAGTAAAACCAGGATATAAGAAAAAAAGAAAACGTGAAATTGAGACATTAGTTCGAAAACAAAAACGTAATATGATTCAACAAGACATTCGAAAACAAAAGAAAGAACGTCATCGTTTAGCACAAGCTGAAAGAAATCAGGAGGAATCATAATGAAAATTGGTAGTCATGTTTCCATGTCAGGAAAAGAAATGTTAGTAGGAGCAGTAAACGAAGCATTATCTTATGGCTCAACAACATTTATGTTTTATACTGGGGCTCCTCAGAATACAGTTAGAAAATCTATTGATCAGTTACGAATTGAAGAAGCAAAAGAATTAATGAAAGAAAATGGAATTGATATTAACGATGTCGTTGTCCATGCACCATATATCATCAATTTAGGAAATACTGTAAAACCAGAAACTTTTGAATTAGCTGTAGAATTCTTACAAAAAGAAATTTCAAGATGTGAAGCCATTGGTGTACATCGTATGGTATTACATCCAGGTGCTCATGTTGGTGCTGGTAGAGAAGCTGGACTCAAACGTATTGTAGAAGGTTTAAATATTGCATTAAAGCAGTCTAGTCCAGTTAGAATTGCTTTAGAAACAATGGCTGGAAAAGGTACAGAAATTGGAAGAGATATTGATGATTTGAAATATATCATAGAGCATTGTGAATATCCTGAACGTTTAGGTGTATGTATTGATACTTGTCATATGCATGATTCTGGAATTGATTTATCAGACTTTGATAGCTTCTTAGATTTATTTGATAAGGAAATTGGTTTGGATAAAATATTGGTTGTTCATGTTAATGATTCTAAAAATGAGATTGGTGCTCATAAAGATCGTCATGAAAATATTGGTTATGGACATATTGGTTTTGAAATATTAAATACAATTGTTCATCATCCTAAATTAAAAGATGTTCCTAAAATATTAGAAACACCTTATATCGAAAAACAACCACCATATAAAGAAGAAATAGAAATGTTTAAAAATCAAACATTTACTGGTACTTTAAAATAGAACTTATATTCAGATATTAATTTACGGATTTTTTGACAAGTAGAAATACTTGTCTTTTTTTGAATATAATGATAAAGAATATCATGATATTGGTCATCAAGTAAAGCGAAAATATTATTTTTTATAATAGAATAAATAATATGTGAGTCTTCTTCTTCAATACCAATCTCATAATGATTAATAATATTTTGAAACTCTGTAAATGTAAGATTATCAATATAATTAATTACTGTCATGTTCATATGCATTACCTCTAACATAATATATGTTAGAGG
This sequence comes from Coprobacillaceae bacterium, assembly GCA_047973105.1. Classification (GTDB taxonomy): domain Bacteria; phylum Bacillota_I; class Bacilli_A; order Erysipelotrichales; family Coprobacillaceae; genus CAKVJS01. The sequence goes on from JBKEBJ010000323.1 coordinate 6,496, forward strand.
TAGATGTTTTATGCTTAATATGTTTATTTTGTATTACTTGTATAGAAAAAGAGAATCGTAATGATTCTCCTATTTATTTTTAATCATTTCTAATATCTCTGCTTTTAGTTCTTTTACCATATCCTCTTGTTTTACTTTACGAATAATTTTACCTTTTTTAATTAATACACCTTCTTTAACACCACCTGCAATAGCGATATCAGCATGCTTAGCTTCACCTGGACCATTTACTGCACAGCCCATAATAGCGACTGTAATATTAGCGCTAATAGTGGATAAGAAATCTTCTATCTCTTTTGCAATGGGGATTAAGTCATATTGAATACGGCCGCAGGTAGGAAAAGAAACTAAAGTAGGAACATTAGGTAATAGATTTAATTCGTTTAATAGAATCTTAGCGACTTTTATTTCTTCTACAGGGTTATCACTTAGTGAAACACGTATGGTATTCCCAATCCCTTGATATAAAAGTGTTCCAATTCCTAAACTAGATTTAATAGTTCCACCCATTGCAGTACCAGCTTCTGTTACTCCTAAATGTAGTGGGTATGGGAAAGTATTACTCGCTAACTCATAAGCTTTGATAGTTAATAATGTGTTTGATGATTTTAAGGAAAGACAAATATCATAGAAATCTAATGATTCTAAGATTTCTACATGTCTTTTAGCACTTTCAATCATTGCTTCTGCAGTTGGCTTTCCATGTTTTTCTAAAATATCTTTTTCTAAAGAACCACTATTTACACCAATACGAATAGGGATATTCTTTTCTTTACAAGCATCAACTACTTGTTTAATGCGATCCATATTCCCAATATTTCCAGGATTAATACGTACTTTATCAATTCCAGCTTCGATAGCTAATAAGGCTAAACGATAATCAAAATGAATATCAGCGACTAAAGGAATAGATACCTTTTCTTTTATTTCTTTAATTGCATAAGCATCTTCTTTATCTAAGACAGCTAGACGAACTATTTGACATCCAACAGTTTGTAATTCTTGAATTTGTTTAATAGTGGCTTCAACATCCTTAGTTTTTGTGTTAGCCATGGATTGCATAACAACAGGATGTTCACCACCAATTACTATATTTCCAACCGTAATGGTTTTTGTTTCATTTCTTAACATAATTATAACCTCCATAAGGCTATTATAAACTATTTCATTAATTCTTCAAATTGATTTAGTAAGTCTTCGAAATATTGGAAAGCATCATCATAGATACCATCTTCTAATGGATTAACACCAGCTGCTTTTAATAAGTCAACAGGTGATTTACTTCCACCAGATTTTAAGAAATTTAAATAATTAGTTACTTGATTAGTATCACCATGAAGAATACGATTGACAATCGCTAGAGCGACAGTCATTCCTAACGTATATTTATAAACGTAGAAGTTATAATAGAAATGAGGCACATAATAACATGACCAACCAACTAATGGATCTAAAGTAACATCATTTCCATAATATTCTTCACTAAGTTTTGTATATAAGTCCGTGATTGCTTTAGAAGATAATGGTTGATTATCTTCAGCCATAGTATGTAGTTTGTATTCAAAATCAGCGAACATCGGCTGTCTAAAGATTAATCCTACACAGTTTTCTAATTGTTCATAAATAAAATATGCTTTTTCTTCTTTGGTAGCAGCATTACTAATCATTTTATTAATTAATAGAGTTTCATTTACTGTTGATGCAACTTCAGCTACAAAGATACGATAATGAGAGTTCACAAATTCTTGATTATGATTTGATAAGTAAGTATGAGCACTATGTCCTAATTCATGAATCATTGTTGAAAGTGAATTATAGTCTCCAATAAAATTCATTAAGATAAAAGGATTAGTATCGTAACTTCCACTAGAATAAGCACCTACACGTTTACCTTTCGTTGGATGAAAATCGATCCAACGTTCTTCTTTAGCTTTTTTCATTATATTTAAATAATCTTCGCCAAAAGGTTGTAAGCAGTCTAATATAATATCGAAACATTCATCAATAGAATATTTTTTATCAACGCTTTTTACTAATGGAATGTTTAAATCATAATTATATAAAGTGTCTCTTTTTAATATTGCTTTCTTTATAGAATTATAGCGATGAAATAAATGACGATATTTTTCATTAGCCATAGAAAGGACTTTAAAAAATAAATCACTAGGGACATCATCAGCGAAGACACTAGCTTCTAATGAAGAATCAAACTTTCTAACATCAGCGTAGAAAGCATCTTTCTTCATAACACCAGCTAATGTTGTGGCATATGTATTTGCATAACGTTTGTATTCTTTAAAGAAATTATTATAGGCCTGTTTACGTACTTCTTCGTCTTCACTCTTTAAGAATTTATTTAAAGTAGCACTATTTAGTGTTTTAGATTTTCCATCTTCTTGTACATCTTCATATTCTAGTCGTAAGGAATCAAATACTTGACTACTAGTATCACTAATTGCATCGGCTTTGGCTAGTAATATTTCTTGTTCATTATCTAATATATGTGGTTTATAAGCTAATACAGACGTTAGTTTATATTGATATGTTTGTAATTTTGGATCTTGCATGTACTTGCGTATAACTTCCTCATGATCACACATTTCATTATCAACAAAAGCTAACTCTACAGAAGAAGCTTCAACTACATTCATAACACTAGCCATCATTGTTTGAAAGGTTTGATTGGTTGGTTCAACATCGCATTGTAAGTGGGCATAACAATAAGTTTTACTTACAAATCTTTCGGCTGTATCTTTTTTAGTTAAAAAATCATAGAAAATATCTAATGAAGAAGTTAATCGTCCTTTATATGTAGTTAATTCTTTTAATAGTGTTTTTGCATTCTCCAAGTCCTCATAAAACTGTTCATCACTCATATAAACAGTACTTAAATCCCAAGTTTCTGACACCGCAATATCTTTTCTTTCCATATCTTTTTCTCCTTTTTATACTAAAAAACCCTATCTATTAGATAGAGTTCACTAATTTAGCTAATCTTGACTTTTGTCTACTAGCATAGTTTTTGTGATGAATTCCTTTTGTTACAGATGCATCTAATTTAGACGCAACAGTATTATAAGCTACAGTAGCTTCTTCTTTATTACCAGCTTCAACCGCAGCACCTACTTTTTTAATAGCAGTTTTTAAAGCAGATTTATATGCTGTGTTTTTCGCTCTTTTTACATTGTCATTTTTATAACGTTTAATTTGTTGTTTCATATTTGCCATGATTTTTCACCTCGCTTCATTACTTGCCATACCATTATATAAAAAATAGCGGTTAAATGCAATATTTTTTTAAATAAACTCTAATGATGTAATAAAAGTTCGAGGAAAGGTCATATTAATATAGGTGATAAAATGAAAAGAGAAGATATACGCAGTGATTTAGCAGTTGAATCCTTAGAAGAACTAACAGAAGGATCGCATTATCATCGTAAACGTTATGTTGAAGATGAAGTCGAAGTAGAGATTTATGAAATCCTAAAAAAACACCCAAGTATTAATCAAGATGTTGGGACATATGTAGAAATTACTTTTGAAGATTATTTACAACAAGAAGCAATTATTAAACAAGTAGCTAAGGTATTAAATGGTTTCATTAATCAGCTTCATTATCCAAGAATACTTATTGTGGGATTAGGTAATCAATATCTGACAAGTGATGCGATTGGTCCAAGAAGTGTTCGTGATATACGTGTAACACATTTTATGGATGATGAAGAAAAATTAGAAAAACGTTATTTAGATGTATTAGCCTTAGCACCAGGTGTTATGGTTCAAACTGGAATGGAATCTAGTGACATAATTAAAGCTGTAGTGGATAAGGAAAATATTGAACTCGTTATTGTTATTGATGCCTTATGTGCTAAAAACTATAGTAAATTATCACATGTGATTCAAGTTAATAATGTAGGATTAAATCCTGGTGGTGGTATTGGAAATCATCGAAAAGGGATTAACAAGGAAATACTAGGTATTGATGTTATTGCGATAGGTGTACCAACTGTTATTTATGCAAGTAGTTTAGTAAACCAAGTATTAAATACTACCTTAGATTATTTTGGTGATAGTATTAATCCAGAAAATAAGTTAAAAGTAGGAAGGCGTAAACGATATGTTGGTAAACTATCAAAACAACAAAAAACTGCAATGTTAGGTGAATTAGGTTCTTTAGATGAACAACAGATGGAAACCTTATTTAATGAAGTCTTGAATCCTATAGGAAGTAATTACGTATTAAGTGATAAACAAATTGATGAACAATGTGAAGTCGTATCAAAAATTATCGCAAAGAGTATTAATAGTTTACGATATTAAATAGTTAATAAAAAAATCATTTTATGCACATCTAAAAATAATATGCATATTTATATGCGATTTGATAATTTGTGTCATAAATTTATCAAGAAAAATGTATACTAAAATAACTATTTCTGTAACAACAATTTATTCATAAAAAGGGGTACTAAAAATACCTTTTTTTGCATATAGTTAGTTGTATATTGAAGTAGGGTGATAAAATGAAAGTAAAAAGTAACTTGTTAATTTTGTGTAAGATTGTCGTCGTTTTTACATTGGTCTGGTATTTACCAACAAAAGTGGTTGATGGGGTGAATATCATCAATGCACGCGCGCAAGGAGATGAAGAAACACCAGTAGCAACACCAGTCAGTAAAGATAAAAAAATTCATATTTATAACACTCACCAGAGTGAGGAGTATGCAGACTATAACGTCATTGAAGGTGCCAATTATTTAAAAGATTGTTTAAACAATATCGGATATGCTTGTAATGTTGAAGGAAATAACTTTGAACAATATAAGAGTGTGAATAACATTGCTTACAATCAATCCTATACAGTATCTAAAATGTATTTGGAACAATCCTTAGCTTCAGAAGGTCCATACGATATGATTATTGACTTTCATCGCGATTCTGTAGCGAAAGATTTATCCACGCTAATCCATGAAAACGTTTCTTATGTAAAAGTCATGTTTGTTGTTGGAGAAACTAGTGGAAAATATGAAAGTGTAAATCAAACATCGGAAGATTTATCTGCACGTTTGAATGAAAAAGTTCCAGGGATATCAAGAGGTGTATATGTTAAGCAATCGCATTATAATCAAGGTATTAGTGATAACATGGTTTTAATTGAAGTTGGTGCTCATGAAAATACAAAGGAAGAAGTCATGCATACAGTAGAATTACTTTCACAAGTTATTAATGAATATTTGGAAGGATAGATATGAAAAATTTTATAATTGATGTATGTTTAGTAGGATTATTTGTATTTTTAATAAATGGATTATTAAATGACTACAATATTAGGGATACTGTATTTGAACGTGAGATAACACAGTTCGAGGATGATATCCAAAATGATGAAGTCATTAACTATGAATATGGAATAACTAGTGACGATAGTGAAAATCTATTGTCACTAGTTATTAAAGGAATTAGTGATTTTTGTATTTCCGCAATTGAAACAATTGTCTTGATTATCTCTAATTTTATTAGTATGCTTGTATAGTAAGTAATAACTTAGAAAGTAGGTGTTGTTATGGAAAAGACAAGAATTATATTTATGGGAACTGCTTCTTTTTCTAAAATAGTATTAGAAAAGCTAATAGAAGAGAATTACAATGTAGTTACGGTTGTTACCCAACCAGATCGCTATGTTGGAAGAAAAAAAATATTACATATGCCAGAAGTAAAAGAAGTAGCCTTAAAACATAACATTCCTGTTTTGCAACCACATAAAATAAGACAAGATTACCAAGAAATCATTGATCTGAAAGCAGATATTTTAATTACTGCCGCGTATGGTCAACTCATCCCTGAAGTTGTTTTAGAAAGTGCTAGTATTGGAGCGATTAATGTACATGCTTCTTTATTACCAAAATATCGTGGTGGTGCCCCAGTACATCAAGCTATTATTGATGGACAAGAAAAAACAGGAATTACCATTATGTATATGGTTAAGAGAATGGATGCAGGTAATATTATCAAACAAAAAGAAATTGCAATCTCTTTAGAAGATACAACTGGTATTTTATATGATCGATTATCATATCTAGGTGCTGATTTATTAGTTGAAACACTACCTAGTATTATTGATGGTACAAATGCTTCTATTGTACAAAATGAAGATGAAGTAACATATGCTCCAAATATTAGCCGAGAACAAGAAAAATTATCATTTAAAAAAACAGTATTAGAAGTACATAATCAAGTACGTGGATTATCGCCTTGGCCAGGAGCTTATACTACTTATAATAATAAGATAGTTAAGATTTGTGCAGGACAAATTCACAATTGTGCGAATTCAAAAAAACATCACGAATATCAAGAAGATGGTAATATTGTAAAAATCTTTAAAGATGCAATCGGTGTAAAATGTCATGATGGAATTTACTTAATAACAGAGTTTCAGTTAGAAGGTAAACGTAAGATGTTAGTTAAGGAATATTTAAATGGTAATAATATTTTTGAAGTAGATACGAAATTTGAATAGAATTCTATATCAAAAAATAAAAAGTTGATTATATATTCTGTATAGTATACAGATTCATAATCAGCTTTTTTATTATAGATTATTTTTATTCACAAGTTAGTCCACTATTTTTTTCAAAAAGTTCAGTAGTCTTTTCTAATGAAAACTTTTTATTGTTACTATCAACATATCCAATTTCCATTAATTGTTCCATACTATCATCATCTGTTTTAGAGAAATCAATAGTCATAACAATTGTCGCAATACCATCCTTAACACTTTCTACTTCATAATTTATACCTACCATTTTACTAACATTTAACATTGGTTCAATGAAGTCTTTGGCTCCATCATCATCACCACTATAGCCAAATTTTTCTTGTACATCATCTTTAGTTTTAACGATAATTTTATTTACATCACTGTCATCTGATTCGATAGTTACCTCTCCTGCGTTTCCTTTACAAACTGTTGTCGTTTCTTTACTACCAGAACATCCAGTTACTAATAGTGCTAGAACAAATATCCCTAAAAATTTCTTCATTTGTCTTTTCCTTTCCACTTATGTATATCTCTTATTATAACATGGAAAAAAACTATTGGATTATAATATAACCATAGTTTCTAAAATAATGTAAAATGAAATAATCAATATACTTTATGATTAACTATTGATACTATTTATTAAGTTGGTGCAAGTTATGTATCAATTTTTTAATTATTTTTTAAATTACTTAAGCCTTTTTATAACTTTATATCCCTAACTATTAGGGATAAGTAATTATATACATCAAGGAGGGAAAGAAAATGAAGAAAGAGGGACTTATCCAAATTGTTAAAATGGTCCAAAAAGATATTAATAATTTTGAGATGTTATACTCTAAAATCATTAAGAAAGTGTATTTTTGGTGCTATACAATTCTTAAAAGTGAAGCGGATGCAGAGGATGCCTCACAAGAGGCGATTATCTTAATTTATAAAGAGATTAAGATGTTACGAAGTCCAGAGTATTTTACTACTTGGATGTATCGAATTGTAACTAATTGTTGTTACAGTCACTTACGTAAGAAAAAGAATAAAGAGCTAACGTTTTTAGATGATGTTGAGTTTTCTGAAAATTTTGAATCTAAATTAGTAGAGGAAAGAAGAGAAGTATTACCTAAAGAGTTATATGATTTAAATGAAACAAAACATATAGTGGCTACCTTTGTAAATAATTTACCAAGAGTTCAAAGAGAAGTCATTACCTTATTTTATTTAGAAGAATTCAAGATAAAAGAAATATCTAATATATTAAATTGTAGTGAAGGAAATATTAGATCACAATTATTTAATGGAAGAAAAACTATAGAAAAACAGGTGAATGATTATCAAAAAAAAAATAATACGAAGTTATATACTTTATCTATATGGCCTTTACTTGGAAAAATATTAGAAGCAGAGAGAGAAAGAATATATTCAAAACATAATATTCAATATAAAAACACTTTTAATAAATCTTATAATTTAATACAGAAGATATTATCAATAGTGTCAAGTAAAATAGGGATACTTTCAAGTATTATAGTTATTATGGCAACAATAATATATTTATTGTTTTCAAATAATAATGAGATTATAAATGCAGGTGATTTAGATATTCCAATTATATCTAATATAATAAATGAAAAAGGGTATCAATGGATTTCAAAAATAGAATATGATGAAAATCTAACAAAGGATGTTTTAGTAATCACTATTGAGTTACAGAAAACAGTTAAAAGTGAAGAAATCAAAATATTACATAATAATCAAGAACTACCTTTTGTTTTAAAAGGTAATATTGTAACATATCAAGCTTATGAGAATGGTAATTATGAGGTCTATGTTAAAGATGAAATATTAGATGTAGATATTACTAATATTAGTGAATATCCATTAGAACTTATAGGTGTTTATAATTATAATGATTATTTACAATTATTAATAAATGATGATCTTTCTACTTTAGATATAGAAGTGTCTTATGCGGAGTATAATGGCCAAGTTTATAATATAACGGATGATTTAACAATAAAAGGTAATTTCAATAATCAAATAGATATTGTTTTGTTTAACTTTGATGAACAACTCATACAATATACAGTAAAAATAGGAGAAGAAAAATGAAGAAAAGTAAATTAATATGTAAAACGCTATTGTCATTAACAATGATGATTGGTTTATTTGTAACATTAGAAAGTGATGTTAGTGCGGTAGGCAGTGATCCAGCCTTTCCAGCATCATCACAACCATTGCATGATGCAATATTAGCTAAATATCCAGCGATTGATAATGCACCCAGTGGAAATGGTGATGGCGTTATCTCACAAGAAGAAGCAGCGTCTTGGGGTGGAAGTACAATAAATATAAGAAATGCAACAATTACAGGGACAATTACAGGGATTGAATATTTTACAAACACTAATTTATTATCATTATACCTTGATGGAAATCAATTTTCTGGTGAGATACCTAGTGGAATTACTAATATGTCAGGATTAACTATTATAAATTTAGTAAATAACTTACTAACAGGTACAATTCCAACGAACATTGGAAATTTAACAAACTTAGTAAGTTTGCATCTACATACTAATAATTTAACTGGAAGTATTCCTGTAAGTATTGGAAGCCTTTCTAATTTAGAACAACTAGAGATTTCATTTAATCAATTAACAGGACCAATTCCAAATACATTAGGAAACTGTTCTGCACTACGCCAAATTTTACTACATAGCAATCAATTATCTGGTTCCATCCCAGAAAGTATAGGATACTTACCATTAACAAGATTGACAATAAACAAAAACAATCTTTCAGGAGAAGTGCCAGATTCAATATTCACAAATCCAACATTAAGAACACTTGAGATAAATGATAATGCAGGGTTAACAGGAAACCCTGCAGAGAAAATACCTGCAGATAGCGCGATAGAAAAATTAAGAATTCAAGGAACAGATATGGTACAAGCGCA
>JBKEBJ010000352.1:0-3137 GCA_047973105.1 Coprobacillaceae bacterium
AGCTTCTTTTAAAGCTTTCATCAATACACTCGCATTACCTTCTGTTGTTTTTAAAGCGATATTACCACTAAATCCATCCGTAACAATAACATCTACATTACCATTTAAAATCTCTTTACCTTCTATATTACCAACAAAATTAATATCTGTATTTTCTTTTAATAATTCATAGGCTTGATGATGTGCTTCATCACCTTTATGTTCTTCTGAACCAATATTTAATAAAGCTACTTTAGGCTTTTCAATATTACGAATACTCTTCGTATATATATTACCCATTATTCCAAAAGATAATAACTGTTCCGCAGTATTTTCTGAATTTGCGCCAACATCTAACATTAAAACTCCTTTTTGATTTAACGTGGGCATTTCAACCATTAAACATGATTTTTCAATACCTTCAATACGTTTTAAAAACAACATTGCACTAGCGTAATATGCACCAGTGTTCCCACAAGATACAATTGCATCTACTGTTCCATCTTTAGCCAACATCATCGTTTTAACCATACTTGATTCTTTTTTACGACGAATCGCCAAGATATTTTCGGTCATTTCTAAGACATCTCTAGCGTCCACTAATGTTACTTGTGGATTCGCTTCCAATGCTTTTAATTCTTCTATTTTTCCAACTACATATAGTTCATCTTTTTTGTTTTTTTCTAGAAATGATAAGCAAGCTTCTACTACTATTTTACTTCCTAAATCACCTGACATTGCATCTATCGCTACTTTCATTTTTATCACCTCATCCAGTATTATAACACAATTTAATCAACATATTGATTATTCTTTATTAAATGTGTCTCAATTTCTTTTATTAGACGGAGGTATGCCGAATCATTAGATGCAGTATGTAATAAATCCGATGCATCTCTTCTAGCCACCTCTAAAATATTAAAATCTTTAAATATATCTGCTACTAAGAATATTGGTAATCCACTTTGTTTATTTCCTAATATATCTCCTGGCCCACGTAATTTTAAGTCAAAAGCTGATAGTTCAAAACCATCATGACAATCTTTTAAGAAGTTTAGTCGTTCTTTAGCTTCGGGAGTATTACTATTTGATAATAAATAACAATATCCTTGTTGATCGCCACGACCTACACGACCACGTAATTGATGTAGCTGACTTAAGCCAAAACGTTCAGCATTATAAATAACCATCATATTCGCATTTTTTACATCTACTCCAACTTCAATAACTGTAGTCGATACTAAAATTTGAATTTCATTATTTTTAAAGGCCTCCATAATACTTTCTTTTTCTTCAGCAGGCATCTTTCCATGTAAGAGTCCAACTTCATAAGTTCCTGTGAAATACTTTTTCATCCCTTGATATATAGATGTCGCATTTCGACTATCTAAAGTTTCACTCTCTTCCACTAATGGACAAACCACATAACACTGTCCGCCACTAGATAGGTACTCTTTTAAAGTAGAAAGTATTGGTTTCATACTACTAGATTTAATAACTTCTGTTTTTACTTCTTTTCTTCCTTTAGGCATTGTTTTAATAGTGGATACTTCCATATCTCCATATAAACTTATAGCCAGAGTACGTGGTATTGGTGTCGCTGACATAACTAAAAAGTCTACTTGTTCACCTTTATCTTTTAATGCTTTTCTTTGATTCACCCCAAAACGATGTTGTTCATCAGTAATCACAAATCCTAGTTTTTTATATATTACCTTTTCTTGAAATAGGGCATGTGTTCCTACTACAATATCTATTTCACCATTTTCTAATTGTTCATATATTTCTCTTTTTTCTTTAATAGATAGATGTCCTGTAAGTAATGTTATTTTAACACCTACATCTTTAAATATTTTACTTAATGATTGAAAATGTTGTGATGCCAATATTTCTGTTGGTGCCATAAAAGCACTTTGAAACCCAGCCAAATAACTGGCATACATCGCTATTGCGCCAACTATAGTTTTACCACTTCCAACATCTCCTTGAACAAATCGATACATCATTTTATCACTAGACAAATCTTCTAAAACATCTTGATAGGTAGATATTTGATCTGTAGTTAAGGAAAAAGGTAATCCTTCAATAAAAGTGTCTATTTTTTTATTATCAAATACTTTAGGTATACCAGTTTGTTTGTTCCTAGATAATTTAATATATAGCATAGTTAATTGGAATTTTAAAAACTCTTCATATTTCAAATGACGTAATGCCTGTTTAATATCTTCTGTCGATGTTGGAAAATGAATTAATTGAATCGCTAATTCCTTATGAATCAAATTATGCTTTATTAATAATACTGATGGGATATCATCCTGAATTTTCCCTTGATAATAAGCCATCGCTTTTTTTATATACCCTTGAAAAGAGGTTTGAGTAATACCCTCTTTTACAGAATAGATAGGTGTTATTGACGCTAATTCAGCAATTGGTTTTAAACGGAGTTCACTAGCAGTAATCGTTTGTTTTGATTCATTGTACTTACCAGTAATTGTTAATTCCATTCCCTGTATCATGTTTTTCTTTAAGAAATGACGATTAAAAAGTGTGATTTTTAATGTTTGTTCTTGATACAAAACTTGAAATGACATTCTTGATACTCGACCATGAAAAAAAAATTTTGGAGTATCTAATAACTTAGCTTCTATTGTTACCTTTTCATCATGAATCAATGGTGTTGATTCAATGATTTCATATCGATATGGATATGTTTCTAATAATTGCTTAACATTATCAATGCCCATTGTATATAAGATTTCTATTCTATTTTTAACTATTTTTATTTGTTCTAAAGGTATACTTTTTTCCATATTATCACCTACTTCATTGTACTGTATTTTTCATCAAATATCTATCTAAACAAATAACATTAATACAATAATATTTAAAATAATACTTATGATAATACTTAATGAATTAACCACAGCCGGCATATCTTTTTCATATCCACAACGTTTTGAAAAAACAGTTGCCATAGTAGATACGGGAGCTAATAATGATAAAACTAAAACCTTTTTAGCTAACATTGGTAATGGGAACAAGAAATATGAAGCAATAGCTAAAATAATAGAGATCGAAAAACGTAAAGCTAATATAGTAAAGACATCTTTTACATCACGACGATCCATCTTAATTTCTAATAATAATCCAATCATTAA
>JBKEBJ010000404.1:0-3184 GCA_047973105.1 Coprobacillaceae bacterium
TGTTAAAACTGCAGATGGAGGTGCCAAAAGTATTCCGGAAGGGACACCAGAATTGGTTTCTTATTCTCCAGGATCGGGTTATGTTCCAGTTCCAGGGGATTTGATAATTGAAGGTGCAACTTCAATTAATGGTGGATATGGACATGTTGCGATTGTTGATTATGTAGAAGGAAACATAATTTATGCAGTAGAACAAAATGGTTCTAGCAATGGAAGAGTTAATTATACATACAATAGTAGTTATTACAGTGGAACAGAAAAACGTGGAGAAATAGTCGCAATTGTTCATGCACCAAAAAATACATATCAAAATCCTACACCACATCAAGATTTATATTTAGATGATATTAAAATAACAAATATTGATATGTTTAGTTATGATATTGAAATTGATACATTACATATAGAATCTGCTAGTAAAGTTGTAATAGCTACTTGGAATGGATCACAACCAAAAGAACAAGCAGTAATAGAAGAACGTTTAGTAGATAAAACGAATACTAAAATGATATATCAAATGAATACTTCAAAGAATACTGAAATAACAAGTAAACAATACATTGAAATTCGTATTTATGACGCTTATGAAACAATGATTTATGTCCGTAATTTAGATGTCATACTACCACAAGTGGATCGCATTCAAATTATTAATAATAATCAAAAAGGATATAACTTGATAGGAATTATACATAATAAAGAGAATATAGAAAAAATTGAAGTTCATACATGGAGTACAAACAAAGGAAATGATGACCTAACAATTGATACTATTTCTCTAGAGAGTAATGAATTGTATTATAGAATGAATACTAGAGATCATAATAATGAAACAGGAAAATATCTTTCTAGAATATATGTATATGATACATTAGGACAATGTAAAACATACGATGTATCAGCTACTGTTCCTGAACTAATAGATATACATATATCCAATCAGACATCAGAACAATACTCAATATCGGCGACATTAGTAAAACCAAGTAAAATAGCTTCAATTGAAGTAGAAACATATAATGTAATGTTAGGGGAAACAAATAGTGTTAGAAGAAAAATAACACCTAATGGAGAAACAATTGATGTTTCCATTTTAACTTCGCCCTTTAATAATCAAATAGGAGAATATATTAATACTATATATATTACAGATATTCATGGTATAGAAACAACCTACATTCTTTCTACTATATATGATTAAATTGAATTTCATCTAGCTATAGTTTTTTATAAATATGTATAAAAAAATAGGAATATTTCAAATAAACTTTATTATGATACATAGAGTTTATTTTTTATATGTTCTGCCTTTAGTTAAGAATGAGAATGGCATTTCTGGTAAGAATAAGATAATACTTAGGAAAGAAGATGAGAGTGTGCGGATCTATATTATTTTTGATATCTTATTGATGGCTGTTATTGTTGGTTACTTCAGTTATTTTTCATATCGTTTTATAGAATATAATTTTAATAGAAAACCATCTATTACTATGTGTTATCTAATGGTTTTTTTAGTCTCTGTTATATTCTTTTCTATACATTTAAGAATTCAATACCATGCACTTTTCTTCATTCAAATACTTTTTTGTGCATTATTTTTAGAAATACTATATCTTACAAGTAAGAAATTCCCTGTATTTAAAAAATTTCATGGAAGTGGACTTATTATGATAATATTAATGATTTCACTCGCTATATATGATGACTTACAACTTATCAAAATTAAACAAGTAACATATCATCTAGAAAGTGAGAAGATAGATTCTTTAAAGATATTACAAATTACAGATTTACATGTAGCTGACGCTATTGAGACTAAACAAATACAAGTATTTTGTGAGCAGGTTAATACATTAGATATTGATATTGTATTTTTAACAGGGGACATATTTGAGGAGAAAACAACTTATAATCAAATACAAGAAGTTGCAGCAATGCTTGGAACAATCAATAATAAATTAGGAATCTATTATGTTTTTGGTAATCATGACAATAGAACAATAGAAGATGGACTAGATTTCACAAGTGAAGATATTAAACAAGCATTTGAAAATAATAAAATTCATGTTTTAGATGATGAAGTGATAGATTTAGGTGATGTTAGTATTATTGGTAGAAAAAATATTGGATTAAATAGAAAGAGGAAAAGAGAAAGTACAGAATCTTTATTAACTACATTGAATACAGAAGATTATTTAATTGTTTTAGATCATCAACCCATAGATTTAGAAGAAAATGCTAAGGTAGGGATAGATTTACAATTATCTGGCCATACCCATGGTGGAGAGATGTATCCATTAGAATATGTAGAATCTTTTTTTACAGGTAATATAGTATATGGAAAAAAAGAAATCAATCAATTTACTGCTATCGATTCTTCAGGAGTATCTTTTTCAAAAAGGACAGGGGCTCCAAATGAATATACGTACATTATTATTAATCCATCAAATTAGTTTTTATTTTCTAATATTTTGTTATAATGGTAAATATAAGTGAGGAATAATAATGCTAGAATTGATAAGTAACATAGATTTAGAAATATTACTATTTATACAAAATAATTTAAGGGCTTCTATACTGACTCCAATTTTTAAAGTAATTACTAATTTAGGTGATTTTGGTTCTATTTGGTTGCTTATTATTATTGTATTAATTTTGAATAAAAAAACTAGAAAGATTGGTTTGTATACATTATTAGGATATGTCCTATGCTTATTGGTCACAAATGGAATTTTAAAGAATGTAATAGGACGTACGCGACCTTATGATTTATATCAAGAGATAATTCCATTAATTAATAAACCCATAGATTTTTCCTTTCCCTCAGGACATACAGCAATGGCTTTCACAAATGCTTTTATTTTATATGCCTTATTTGATAAACGATGGGGCGCATTAGCGATTCTTATAGCGATATTAATAGGTTATTCTAGATTGTATTTGGGTGTGCATTTCTTTAGTGATGTAGTTGGTGGTATTCTTATTGGTTGGATTATTTCAAAAGTAATTACAATATTATATAAAAAAGAGAATAATGAAAAAAACTTAGTGATGTAATCACTAAGTCAGACTGTTGACAATCAAAAAAGGATTGTTAACAGTTTTTTCTATTCACATCTTTTTGTGACTTCCTCTATATTCGATACATATAGCTATTAAAATGGTATAATTAATGTATAGAAAT
>JBKEBJ010000420.1:0-15613 GCA_047973105.1 Coprobacillaceae bacterium
GATGATATTAATTATTGGTTACAAATGCAAATATTTACAGAGTTAGAAATTGTTTATCTTTATATTCGGGTATTGTTTCCTAGTCAATTCTTTTCTTTGATATTGCATAATGATATATCCAAGGAGACATTGAAAGAAAAGTTAATTGTATATTATCAACAAATAGATAACGAAAAACAAAGAATAAATGACTTATACTATTGTTTGAGTTATTATACCTATTTACCACCAATACACTGGTTAATGGATAGTTAAACACATCGAAAGATGTGTTTTATTTATAACTTCAAAGTAGTTAAATAAAAACACATACATAATAAAATTGTAAGTATCATATTGCATCTGT
Organism: Coprobacillaceae bacterium; assembly: GCA_047973105.1. GTDB lineage: Bacteria > Bacillota_I > Bacilli_A > Erysipelotrichales > Coprobacillaceae > CAKVJS01. The sequence continues at coordinate 347 of JBKEBJ010000420.1, forward strand.
AACGAAATATAGATGAGAAATAAGCAATTGTAATAGTAGTGAATAAAAAAAGAAGTATCCTATAGATACTTTCTTATGGCACTTATAATATAGAATATAATTAATAAAATAAGGTTAATGCATACTATAGTAGCTCCAATTGGAGTAGAAAAACTATAAGATATTGTAATTCCAATCAGAAATGTAACAACGGATATAATAACAGAACATACAGTTACTGAGAAGAATGTTTTAAATAACATCATAGCAGTTAAAGCAGGGAAAATAATTAAACTAGATATTAGTAGTGATCCCATTAGACGCATTCCAATAACAATAGTAATAGCTGTTAAAACAGCAATTAAACTAATGTATAAATTGGTTTTTACACCTATTGCTTTAGCAAAAGTTTCATCAAAAGTAACAGCAAATATTTCATGATAGAATATGCCAAATAATAATACAACGATTAATGCCAGAATGATACTCATAATAACATCACTTGTTTGTACAGCTAAAATACTACCAAATAAATAATTATTTATGTCAATATTTGTTCCTGAAGAAAGCGAAATAACAACAACTCCAATAGCCATAGAACTAGCGGAGATAACAGCAATTGCAGAATCTCCTCGAATTTTACTATTTTCATTCAATCGAAGTAATAAAAAAGCAACAACAATAACAACTGGTAAAGAGAAATATAGTGGTGATAATTGGCAAACTGTAGCAATAGCTAAAGAACCAAAGGCAACATGTGATAATCCATCACCAATCATAGAATATTTTTTTAAAACTAAAGATACACCTAATAATGCAGCACATAAAGATATTAGTATTCCAACAACAATTGCTCGAATAATAAAAGTGTAAGAAAACATTTCAATTATATTATTTATCATATAGCTTACCTCTTAAAGATGTTTCTGGTTTTTGATTTATAATACATTGATTTTCTACTAACATAGTACGTGTAGCGTAGGATGCAACCTCATTGATGTTATGCGTAATCATAATGATTGCAATATGTTCTTCTTTATGTAATCTATTGACAATTTGATATACTTCATTTCGGGAATCTTCATCTAAACCAGTAATCGGTTCATCAAGGATTAAAATTCTTTGTGTTGCACATAAAGAACGAGCAAGTAATACCTTTTGTTGTTGACCACCAGATAATTCTTTATAACTTTTATTTTTCAAGTGTTCAATTTGTAATTTTTGCATTGCATTTTGAATTCGTTTTTTTTCTTCTTTAGTAAATAATGGAAAAATCTTTTTAGTGTTCAATATACCTGAAGATACAATCTCATATACAGAAGCTGGAAAGTTTTGTTGAGAAGTTGTGATTTGTGGTAAATATCCAATTTCTTTTCTTGATAAAGTAGGGGATAGCTTGATTTCTCCCTTAAGAGGAGGAATCAAACCTAATAACCCTTTTATCAAAGTACTTTTACCACTACCATTATTTCCAATAATACAAAGATAATCATCATCATGAACATGTAAGTTAATACCTTTTAAAACCTCTTTACCATCATAACCTAAAGAAAGATCTTTGGTTTCTAGTAGTATCATCTAGTGTAATGCCTCCTTTAGATTTTCAATATTTTCTTTCATGAAATCAATATAGGTTTTTCCTGATGTAAACTCACTTTCTGTAAGATTATGAATAGAATGGAATTGTAATACTTTAACTCCTGTTTCATTACTAATTGTTGTAGCGATATTGGTGTTGCTTAATTCGATATGGAAGATAACAGGAATATTATCTTCTTCAACTTTACTTACTAAAAAGGCAATTGTTTTTGCATCAACTTCTGTTTGTTCAGAACAACCAGGGAAAGCAGCGTAATAAGTTAATCCATATTCTTCAACAAAGTAACGGAAGGGAAAACGATCACCAAAGATAATTTCTTTAGTAGTTCCATTATTTACAACTTCTCTAATAGAAGCATCTACTTCTTCAATTTGTTTAATATAACTATCTGTATTATCTTGGTATGTTTTCTCATTATTAGAATCAATATTTATGATTGCTTTTTCAATAGCTTCTATTATAGTAATCGCATTTTTAGGTGAAGTCCAAACATGTTCATCATATTCGCCTTCATCCTCATGATTATGTTCTTCATCTTCATGCTCATGATCATCATGATCGTGGTCATCGTCATGTACGTGTTCATCTTCTTGCATACCTTCTACTATTTCTTCTTCGTATACATCAACATAATCCATCATTCGAATACAAACTAAATCTTCATTATCGATAGTTTTTAACATCTCATCAACCCAGGTATCAGATTCTCCACCAGTATAGATAAATATGTCTGCTTCACTGATTTTTACAATATCCTGTGGTGTAGGATCATATGAATGACTCTCTTGTCCAGGTTTTAATAACATATCAATAGTATCTTCATTTCCTACAACTGCTCTAGCGAAATCATAGCCAGGAAAGTTTGAGGTTACAATTTTTAATTCTTCTGTTTTATCTTGTTTAGTGTCACAGGCACTTAGTGATAAAACTAACAATACACTACAAAAAATAGATATCCATTTTTTCATTAATTTTCTCCTTAGTATAAATTATTATTGTTTACTTGAACAATCTAAACATAATCCATAAATTGTTGTTTTCATTGGATTAATTATGAATTGATGTTCTTGTTCAATATGATGTTTTAAATTTTCAAAGCTAGAGCATTCTAAATGCATAATAGCGTCACAACTTGTGCATTTTAAATGATAATGACCATGTGAACATCCTTTGTCTTCAACATACTCATAGGATGCACTATTATTATGTTCGTTAGTATATTTACGAATAACACCATCGTTTTCTAAATCTTGTAAAGAACGATAAATGGTTGTTAATCCAATTCTTTCTTCTTTGAAAATATCCTTTAATTCTTGTGCAGAAATACATACATGCTTATGTTCAACAAAATATGTATATAGTAATTCCTTTTGTCTTGTTTTATATTTCATAATAGCCTCCTTTGAAAATGAAAACCATTTTCATTTTACTCCTATAGTTTTGTTTTTGCAACAAATATTATCATTTATTTATCTACAAATTTTGACTTTAATAAACTTTATTTATTTGGCTCTATATCAACTGTATTATTATTATTTTAATAATAATAATACAGTTGATATATGAACCATTACTTGTTTTATAGTAAACAATTCTATATAATTGTCAGTAATATAACGGCTGATTTATAAGAAAGGTGGTAATTATGAAGAAAATATTGGTTATTGAAGACGAAGTAGATATTCAAGAAATCCTTTGTGAATTCTTGAAGGAAAAGGGATATTTAGTTTCTAGTGCTAACGACGGTGTAGAAGGAATATCAATGTTTCATAGTGATACATATGATTTAGTATTACTAGATATCATGATGCCCAAGATTGATGGTTATGGAGTTCTTGAGACGATTCGCAAAAATTCTAATATTCCAGTTATCATGATTACTGCAATGTATGATGAAGAAAGTCAGATTAAAGGTTTTGATTTAGAAGCTGATGATTACATAGTAAAACCTTTCTCCATGAATTTAGTTATGAAAAGAATTGAAGCAGTTTTACGAAGAAATCAATCACAAAATAAAGATAATAGAAGAATTCTACAATATAATAATATTAGTTTAGATTTGATTGCTTAGGAAATTAAACAAAACGATGTAATACTTCCTTTTACCTATAAAGAGTTTGAATTAATTAAATTAATGTTACAAAATCAAAATAAAGTTTTTACTAGAGAAGAATTATTAACTAAAATATGGGGGGTATGACTTTATTGGTGATGATAAAGTAGTTAATAATCATATTATGCGTATACGTAAGAAATTAGGAGATGACTTTATCAAAACGGTACGAGGGATGGGATATAAAATTGATTAAGAAGATAAGAAGTAAATTAAGTTTAAAAATATTCTTATATACACTTACGATTATCTCCTTAATTAGTGTATCTATGTATGTTGGGTTATGGATATCTATGCCTCAAACATATCAAAACAATATAAGTCAAAAAGCATTATCAGAAATTAACGAGCTTGCTGAAACACTTTCTAATACACCCATGGAGCAGTGGGAAGAAAGCGTTACATTATTTAGTAATAGTAATACGGGAATTATAAATATATATGATGAAAATAACGAGAAAATATTAGGTGTTGGAAGTGTAGTTTCCTTTGATGAAGAAAGTAATACGGAAGGACAATATGAGACTATTCTAGAAGATTTTGTAAATGATGGAAAGCAATATAAGATTTCAATGGATGTCGATATGATAATGGTTGATAAACTAACAGAGATATTTATGGAAATATTACCATATATTATTGTTGTTATTATTATAGTATCCATCATTGTCGCTTATATCTACGCAAGATTTATTTCTAAACCCATTGAAAAGATGAGTCTTGCTTCTAAAAAAATGACAGATTTAGATTTACAATGGGTATGCGATATTAAGCGAGATGATGAAATAGGAGTATTATCTAGTAATTTAAATATCATGGCTAATAAGTTAGAAATAGCATTAGATGAGTTACAATCAGCGAATCAACAATTAGAATTAGATATTGAAAAAGAAAGACAGCAAGAACAAAGACGTAAGGATTTCTTTATTGCTATATCACATGAGTTAAAAACACCTCTGACAATCATAAAAGGAGAGTTAGAAGGCATGATATATAATGTTGGTAAATTTAAAGATCGCGATTTGTATTTACAAAAAGTATTTCAAAAGGCAGAATCAATGGAAGAATTAATTAAGGAGATATTAAATCTTACTAAAATAGAAACAATTGACCTAGAATTAGAAGATATCAATATTACGACTACTATGCAAGAAGTATATGATACCTATATGCCATTAGCTTTAGAAAAGAATATTTCATTAATAAAGAAAATTGAAAATGATGTAGAGATAGTAGCTGATCAAAAACAAATGATGACAGTCGTTTCTAATATTATAGGAAATGCAATAAAACATTCCCCTAATAATGCAATTGTTGAAGTAATATTAAAAGAAGTCAATGATAAAAAAATCATACAAGTTAAAAATAATAATGTAGAAATTAATCAAAAAGATATGAATCAACTCTTTATGCCATTCTATAAAGTAGATAAGTCAAGAAACAGTAATGGTCAAGGAAATGGTTTTGGTTTGTATATTGTCAAAGTAATTCTAGATTTACATGATTTCAAATATACACTAGAGAATATAGAGGATAGTGTTATCTTTACAATTACCATATAAATAAGAAAGTACCTATAAAATTATTACTAGTTTTATAGGTGCTTTTTATTGTGACCAAAATGTGATAAAAGGAAGATTGGATTGTGACAAACGTATTATAAACTACAAGTAGTACAAAAAGGAGGTGGGGAAATGAATTGTAGTAAACGTTCCTTTTTCTATCTAATTAGAAAAAGAAAGAAAACAATTAATTTATTTTTATTACTAGTAGTTATATCAAGTTTTTTACTTACAACATTCACAATTTTACAATCTACGGATACAGTTTCGTGGTATATGCGTAATACAGTAGGAGCTGCGTTTCATATGCGTATGCAACCAAACATGAGTTCCTCTTCAGAAATGATAACAGAAGGAAGTCTTGATGAACAAACGATTAAAACGATTATGAAACATAAGGAAATCAAATATTATAACGCTAACAACTATGGGTATACAAAAAGTGATTCCTTAAAGTTTATTCCAGGCATGGATGATAATGAAGAAAATAATATGGGTGAAGTGTCAGCACTACATAATTCTTCTTTAGATAGTAGTTTTGTAGATAAGGAACTGGGATTGGTCGAAGGGCGACATATTACTAAAGATGACAAAAATAAAATAATAATTAGTGAAGAATTAGCTAAAGAAAATAATATCACTATTGGAGATACATTAAACTTCACACAAGCTGATTTGGAATTAGATGGTATGTACTTTAAAGATGGTATTAAGGAAAAGACAAAGTTTGTAGATGCTGAAGTCGTAGGTATTTATAAAGTGTTGATTCCTCAAGCAAATGCGGCCTTGCAACCAACAGCAGGATTATTAATCAATAGAATTTATACAGATCATAACTTTTTGATTGATTTAGATCTTGCGAAGGTTAGGGAATATACAAGTGGCGCATCATTCTATATCAAAGATCCATTAGCATTAAATGATATTGTAGAGAATGTAAAAGAAATAGATACGATAGACTGGGATAACATATTTATTGTTAAGGATGATTTTAATTATGAAAAGATGGCTTCTGGTTTACAAACAATTGAAGACTTAGTATTTGTTTTATTAATTGTTGTAAGTGTTGTTTCTTTCGCATTCTTAGTATTAATTTTAACACTAAGAATTAGAAGCAGAATTCATGAAGTAGGAATATTATTATCGATTGGAAAATCAAAAACAGACATAGTCTTACAATTTATTATAGAAGTTATTATAGTTTTACTAATTGCTTTTATATTCTCTATAGGAATTACGTATATCTTAACAGGAATACTAGAAAATTATATTTTTGCAGATATTAATATTAATCAAATTAAAGATCAAGTCATGGAAACAGGAGTGTTAAAAGAGAATATTAAATATGTCAGTATGACTATTAATACTACGTTATTAATGGGTTTTGTACAACTTGTAGCAATCATTATAACAGTAATAGTATCTTCTATTTCTATTATAAGATTAAATCCAAGAGAAATCTTTTCAAAAATGAGTTAGGAGGAAATATATGAATGTATTGAAAAGGGCGTATATCTATATTATTCGTCAAAAATTAAGAAGTTTTATTCTATTTTTAGTTTTATTGATAATTGGAACATTTGTGATTACCGGATTATCTATTAAGAATAATGCTAAAACAGCCGTTAAAGATGTTCGTGAAACAGTGAATGGAACAATTAACTTATCTACTGATGATAGTTTTGATAATTATGAATTGGTTCCTAGTGAAGATGGTAACCAACAATATCAATATAATGGAGATATGATTGGTAAAGATACTATTGATGAAATCATGAAAATACCTGGTGTTATTGATTGTAATGCGGAAGATGTTAGTTCCTTATTTGCGAGTGCGGTTGGTTTTAAATACTTACCAACTAAGATTAACGAAATGGGAGAAATGAGTAGTATGCTTGGTGCAGGTGATTCAACAATGTCTACGGTTATGAATTCCGAAAAATTCACCGGATTCACTAGTGGTAAATTAAAATTAGAACAAGGAAGGCACATTACTAAAAAAGATGAAAATGTAATTATGATTCCAAAAGAATTAGCAGAATACAATAACCTTTCGGTAGGTGATAAAGTTAAACTTTATGCGTTTGACAAAGAAGTTACATTAGAATTAGAAATTATTGGAATTTTTAGTGGAACAGAAGGAGTAGGAAATAACGATCCATTACTTCCATCAGATCTTGCAGGAAACCAAGGAATAGTAGATTATAAGTCAAAAGAGGATGCATACGGAGAACAATATGGCAATTATGGAAATGTTAATATTTATGTTGAAGACCCAGTCGATATTCAAAATGTATATGATAAAATATCAGAATCTTCAGCTATTAAAGGAAAGACTTTTACATTAAATATTAATAATGAACAATACAACAGTATAGAAGAACCATTAGAATCTTTACAAGGATTAGTAAATATAATCATTATAATTGTAATTGTAGTTAGTGTTGTAGTCTTAACATTATTATTAACTTTATGGATTAAAGATCGACAAAAAGAAATAGGAATATTAATGTCAATTGGAATTAATAAATATACGATAATTAGGCAATTCACTTTAGAAATTATGTTAATTGCGATATTATCCTTAGGATTATCCTACTTCACATCTGGAACAGTTGCTGATAAAGCAAGTGACTATTTAGTAGATCAAGTAAATAATGAAGAAACAGATAATAGCCAAATTGATACGAATGTACCACTAACAGCTGAAGATATCGATCAATTAACAGGAAAATCAAATGAAACAGCCAAAATACCTAAATTCAATGTTTCAACATCAACACAAGATTTATTATGGGTTTATGTAATTGGATTTATAGTTATTATTGGATCCACATGTTTAGCATCCTATACAGTTATTAAACAAAAACCAAAAGAAATTCTAACCAAAGTAGAATAGGAGGATTATAATGAGTACACTAAATTTAACAAATATTAAGTATGCATATGAAAATAAAAGAACAGTATTACGCGGTATTGATGTGAATTTTGAATCTGGAAAAATGTATGCCATACTTGGTCCATCAGGTTGTGGGAAAACAACACTATTATCATTAATTGGAGGATTGGATGTTCCTGGAATGGGGGATATAAAGTTAGATGAAATAAATATAAATAGTAGAGGATTAGAATATCATCGAAAACATAATATTGCCTTTGTATTTCAAGCCTATAATTTAATAGACTATATGACTCCTTTAGAAAATGTATCACTTACAGCACCAAATAAAACTTTAAGTTTAGCAATGTTACAAAGAGTAGGATTAACTAAATCAGAAGCTAAGAGAAATGTATTAAAGCTCTCAGGAGGTCAATAACAAAGAGTCGCAATTGCTCGTGCTTTAGCCTCAGAAGCTTCTATCATTTTAGCAGATGAACCAACCGGAAATTTGGATGAAGAAACATCTGTATTAATAACCGATTTATTAAAAGAGAGTGCTTACCAACATAACAAATGTGTTATTATTGTTACGCATTCTAATGAATTAGCTAATCAAGCAGATGTTATATACAGATTAAAAAAAGGACAACTAAGTGAAGTTATAAATACAAAAAAGGCCTAATACAGGCCTTTTAAAATATCAGTTCTTCATAAATAATAGTAGAAGATTCTACTTCAGTTATTGTTTCTTCTGTACTTTCTGAAATACTAAAATTGTTAAATATAACAATAGCTAGAAACGTTATAATAGCTGAAATAAAAAATAATATAATAAAGAATTTTAATATTTTAATAACTAAACCAGACAATATTTCTGTGTTTGATTTCCTTTCATCAGAAACTACTTTTGTTGTATTTCCTAAAAGAATATCCAAATCAACTTCAAATATCTCAGCTAATTGTTTAGCTTGATTAATATCAGGTACAGCATTATTGATTTCCCAATTAGATATTGTTTGTCTTGTCACATTTAAATTATTCGCTAATGCTTCTTGTGATAATTTTTTTTCTTCCTAAGTTCTAGAATATTTTCACCTAACATACAGTTACCTCCATATTTTAATAATATACTAACTCCTCTATGCATCCTAGCAAATCCGATAGGAAAAAGCGCAAATAATTTTAACATTAAAAAATATACACTATTTTTTATTTTTTTCCATCCCATTCTACAAGAAATTCTTCTAAAAATTGTTCCATGATTTGATGTCTATGATTAGCCATTATTTTTGCAGTCTTAGTATTCATTAAGTTTTTTAAAACTAATAATTTTTCATAAAAGTGATTAATAGAAGGGCTGTTAGTTGTTGTATAGGATAACGCATCATCGTACACAACAGGTAAAATATCAGGGTCATAAAGTGCTCTTTTCTTACTTCCACCATAGGCAAATGTTCTAGTGATACCAATGGCTCCCATAGAGTCCAAACGATCTGCATCTTGAACAATTTGTGCTTCTAGTGATTTTAAGGATTCTTTTGATTCAAACGTCTTTTTAAATGATTGATTTTCGATAATATACAAAATATGTTCCTTATCATCCGATGATAAACAAGTAGTATTTAAATATTGTAAGGCATTATTCGTATTTGGGCCAACTAGTTTTTCATCATCTACGTCATGTAATAATGCAGCTAATTGGACGATATATAGGCTAGCATTTTCTTCTTCAGCAATTTTAGTAGCCATATTAAATACACGTAATGTATGGAAGTAGTCATGACCATCATAGTTATTTTTAAAAAATGATTCTACATATTGTTTTGTTTGTAGTACTAATGTTTTATAATTATTCATAAAATTCTCCATATTTATATCTTAAGTTGGTTTGATAATTCCTTCTTCAAACAAAGTTTCAAATGTATTAACTGCACCACCATGTTCAACTATTTTCCCATTAATAACTTTATCAATATCAACACCAGTAAAAGTTAGTTTTTTATTTGTTGGTTTCATTCCTAACCATTCTCCTTTATGGGTACCTTCCATAATGAATTCTGAAATAACATAATCACCATCACAATATTGACGAGTAATTTTCATAACATAATCTGGATATGTTATTTTAACATCAATTAGGGCTCCTTCATTCCTTCTACACCGATAGGGATACTTTTTTCTCCGATTTTAATAACACAATTAGAAGATATATAGTTAGCTACTTCACTAATCAAATTCCTCGAAACGATTGTCTCATAAAAGTATTTTATCTTTTCCTTATTATTCACTTTCGTTCTCCTTTTGATCTTTAATTATAGTAAATCTAATATGTTTTGATTCCTTTTTAGGGTTATTTAAGTACGGGTGATTCTGTTAAAAACATTTGTTTACTATCAAAATCAATCCCTACATTAGTACCTAATGGTAATAAACCAGTTGGAAAAGCATGACCAATATTTACATTATACAGTATTGGAACATCCTCACAGTGATACTCCTTTGTCACTTTTTTATATACTAACTTGTATTCTTCGTAATATTCTTCTTCTTGTGGTTTACCAACAATAATACCTTTTATACTATTTAATATACCTTGGGCACCTAAATTTCGTAAATAGTATGTCAATAGATTAGGTGATATTTTTTCTTCACTTGTTTCTATTAGTAAGATTTTGTTTTGCCATTGCTGTAAAGTAGGCCATATACTAGTACCAACACACATCGCAAAGACATCAATACAACCTCCTAAAAGCTGTCCTTCAATATATCCCTTTCCTTGTAAAACTTCAAATCCATGTTCTTCAGGAATTGTTTTTTTAGCTATATTCATGTTTTCCTCTTGCCAAAGAACAAAGTCTTTTGACCAATAAGTACTAGATTTAATTTCATACATATCATTGTTGTTATACAATATATCCAAAACAGCCGTTTTAGTATAGTCAAACATTTTTACATATTCACCAAATTCAACTACTATAGAAGGTCCATAAAAGGAAACCAAACCTGCTTTATGCATCATGAAATGATTAACAGTTGTATCCGAATAGCCCATAAATATTTTAGGATGATTCCTAATAATATCATAATTAATATATGGGAGTAATCGAATAGTGTCATCGCCACCAATAGCACAAATAATCCCTTTTATATTATCATCTATAAATGCATCCATTAAATCCTGCGCTCTGGCTTCTGGATGTTCATAAATATAGCTACTTCCTTTTAAAGCATTAGGCATAGCAATGACCTGCAAGCCAAATTCTTCTTCTAGTCTCTTTTTTTGCAATATGGTATTTATGAAGATAATCAGCATCTCCTATAATGCCACTTGATAAACTTACAATTGCGATGGTATCGCCGTGTTTTAACATTCTTGGTTTTATCATTATAGTCAACTCCTTTTTATATATTATTAACTTATTGAGGCTACACGTTTTGCTAATTTCTCGATTAGAAATAGTGCTGGAACTTGTGAAGTAATATCAGTACTTTTATTTTTTTCAATAGAGATTGAGAACCCCTTTTTTTCCAACTTTGATAGCATTGTCATCAGATATAAACTTATATATTTCATTGATGATATTTTTAGCTATCATTTCCCCATAAAAATATTTTACTTTATCTTTATTATTCATTTTTATATCCCCAGTAATTGTTTATTAATTTAATTATATCAAACTATTATAAAATTAGTATTATAATATATTTAATCACATGAAGTATAAGAATAAGTTATATTAAAAAATGCGAGTTTATTCAATTTACAATAGATATGTAAAATGATAATCTAAAATATATGATTTATAAAAGATGAAACTTGAGATAGTTCCATCTTTTTGTTTGAAATCATATGAGATTATTTATGAATAGAGAGTATTTAAAAAAGTTTTTTAAAAAAGCGAACGTTTTTAATTAAATCACTGTTTAAGTATATAGGGTAAGCAGGTTTGACTTAGTTAGGGGAGGGAAAGAAAATGGATAAGAAAGAAGAACTTACCCAAATTGTTAAGGAAGTTCAAAATGATATTGGACAGTTTGAAAAATTATATTCACAAATAGTAAGTAAAATTTATTTTTGGTGTTATTCGATTGTAAGAAATGAAACCTTAGCTAAAGATTTATCACAAGAATCAATGATTCGAATTTATCACAAATTACATACTCTTAAAAATCCAGATGGTTTTTCCTCTTGGATGTACATAGTGGTGCGAAACGTGTGCAACTCTTATCTTAAAGTACATAAAAATGATGATAAATCATTCCTCCACTCAGATGATTTTACTGTAACATATGAGGAAAATATAGAAGAAAATAGATCATATAATCTGCCAGATGTGGCGTATGATGTAAAAGAGAAAAAAGCATTAATTAGAGAATTTATTGATAAACTCCCTAGAAAACAAAGAGAAGTAATTATTCTCTATTATCTTGAAGAATTTAAAACTACAGAAATAGCAGAAGCTTTACAATATAATATAGGTTCAGTTAGATCGAGTTTGCATTCAGGGAGAAAAAATTTGGAATTACAAATCAAAGATTATCAAGATAAAAATCATGTAAAACTTTATAATTCGTCAGTTTTACCACTGCTTGGGTTTATTCTAAGTGATTATCGAGATGAACTTTATAGTAAACAGAAATTCCAATACAATAAAAGTTTGTATAATACGAATAATGCCTTAGTTACAAATAATCTATTCCAGCTACTATCAAATAAATTAATAATGATAGTTCTTTCAATAATATGTGTTACTACTATAGTAATTGTAATAGGAGATATATTACAGAAAGAATTAACCAACACAGTTGGTGGGATGGAAATGAATGTTTCCTAGACAATTGATTTAGATACATATCAATAGCTATATGGCCATCCTTATATAACTGATATAAACTATCTTGATTTTCCAATACGAAATGATTTAGAGGTGAGTATTAAGTTAAAAAAGGATATTGTAGAGGCAGATATAAAGATTTTATTTAATGATGAGGAATTATCTTTTAAAAAAGATGGAAAAGATATACTTGTACAAGTAACAGAAAATGGAATGTATACTATCATCACAAATGATTATAAAACATCTTTTAAAATAAGTAATATTGATGAATATGCTCCTGAATTAGTAGAAGTAGTGAGTGGTAATGGTGAACTAGTATTAGTAATTAATGATGAAGCGTCACAGATAGACTATGGTAATTCCTTTATGGAATACCAAGGAAAAAAATACAAAATACCAAGGAACTTAAAAATCAAGGGAGAGTTTAACGGAATAATTAAAGTAACAATATTTGATTGTAATGGACACTGGATTAAATACAATTTAAATATTGAATAAAAGTAAGTAATAAATAGAAATAAAAAATATGGAGGATAAAATGAAAATGAATAAATATAAGATATTATCAGGTTTATTAATTGGTGGTTTAGTGATTGGGATAGCATCACCAAAAATGGTAAATGCGAATGAAGTAACATAGTTGGAAGAAGTCAATAATGCTGATGTAGAGGTGACTTTAATTGACGTAGAAGAAGTAGAAACAGATGTAGTCGAAGAAATAAAAGGTTCAAATGAGGTATTGAGAATGACAACGCTATCTTTAGAACAAGCAGCTTTTCCTGATTCATCTAAAGAACTACATGATGAAATAATACTGCAGGGTGGAACCAGTCTTGATACAAATAATGATGGAATTATTTCGATAGGTGAAGCAGGTGCTTGGGGAAACGTGTCTTTATCAGTCGCAAATAAAAACTTATCAGGAACAATGGATGGAATTGAGTACTTTACAAACTTGAAATATTTATATGCATCTGGTAATAATTTCTCAGGATTGATTCCTGCGGGGATTGGAAATATTAGTGGATTAATTCAATTACAACTACAAAACAATCAATTAACAGGAAGTATTCCAGCAGAATTAGGACAATTACAGAGCTTAACAAATTTAAATCTTACAAATAATCAATTAAGTGGAAGTATTCCAGCAGAATTAGCAAATTTAAGTTCTTTAGATAATTTGGCACTTGGAAATAACAATTTAAGTGGAGAGATATCAACAGAAATTTATGGAATGAATTCACTTTTATATCTAGAATTACATAATAATATTGAATTAACAGGTAATCCTGCTAAAGATATTACATCAAGCAGTAATCTTGTATATATTAATGTTGCAGGTACAGAAATTATACAAGCGCAACCAGATTTATCAAGTATAATAAATTTTGTATATGATGATTTAGCAGCTGATTTATTAAATGCAGATGGTTCATTGAAAGATGGAGTAACACAAGAAGATATAGATAATGCAGAAGACTTAGTGAATAAATTACCAGATTGCGAATTGAAAGATGAGCTAGAAGATAAATTAAAGGAAGCACAAAAACAATTAGATGAAAGAAATTTTACTGTGTTAAAAGGATTTAAAACATTTACAGGAACAGGAACAGTTTACACAACAATAAATGCTCCAGTAGAGAAGTTTAACGCTGTGTATGTAGATGGAAAATTATTACCATCAAGCAATTATGTAGTAATAAGTGGAAGCACAGTAATTACATTAAATGAAGCATACTTAAAAACATTAGCTAATGGAATATATAATGTAGAAATAGAATTTATAAGTGGTGCAAGAATTTCTTCACCATTGACTGAAGACCTATTATCAGCTCAAACAACAACAAATCCATCAGTTGAAGCTGGAAGTGTTACTACTGGAAGTGTCCAAACTACAGGAGATACAACAGATTTAGCAGCATTATATACAACGCTAGGAGTGTCAATTTTAGGCTTAATAGTAGTTATTAAAAAAAGCAAAGAAAAAACAGAGTAACAAAAGATTATATAAGATAATTTAAAAGGAGTATCAATTATTGAATTAAGCCCCAAAAGTTGAACAAAACAACTTAGGGGTTTTATTATGAAAAAACTAACATTTGATGATAAAAATAGTTTGTTTTGTAGGGTTATAGAATACTGAAAATTTCACTAAGAAAATAAAAAAGCTTTAAATATCCTTTAATCAAGAATAAATAAAGCTTTTAATATTTAATTTGGAGCGGGTGATGGGAATCGAACCCACGTAATCAGCTTGGAAGGCTGGAGTTCTACCATTGAACTACACCCGCATT
>JBKEBJ010000032.1:0-5106 GCA_047973105.1 Coprobacillaceae bacterium
AGTTATCTTGCGTACTTTGAATAGCATCATCTGTTTTCTCAGTAGATGATGGTCCTATGTTTATTGTCGCTCCACTAGTTCTAACAATTTCATGATTAGAAGTATCTGCGAACGATCTCATTAATGTCAATGTTCCTGTTGTTGTGAAATTAAATTCATAATTTGCTTCTACACGTGGTACTACCCCATAAGAAACCGCGAATTCTTCACCAGGATTCATTGGTCCAATTGTTACTGTGATGATTCTTGTTGTTGGATTATACGTATTTCTTAAGTATATTGATCCGCCATTTATTGTCGCAGTTACACTATCGTATACATAATCCACACCTTCTGGTACTTCTATATACATAATAGTATTATATAATGTTAATGAATTTTTCGTATTATCATTTCCAGCTACATGGGTAACAGTAAGAATATCTCCTACTGTTGGTTCAGCTTGATCGAAATATGTATCGAAGTATAAATCAGGTGTTCCCCAAATTGCATAAAGCGTTGTAGCATCTGATAATGTCACTTCTGCTCCATCAACGTACTCAAAATCTCCAGTTGGAGTTGTACTCCATCCTAAGAATAAGTGTTCATCACGTTCAAAAGCATTTGTATTAAGTGCAGTTGCAGTATCTTTTGTTATCACTTGATTATCCATTGTACCAGTTGCTTCATCTGCATTTTTATCAAACGTTACTTCAATTTTATTGTTTGAAGATTTACAACAGAAATCAAAATAAGGATATGATTTTCCTTCATCAATTTTCCAAATAGTATCAAAATCCCATCCAATAAAATTTGCTTGTTGCATCATTTCTGTTGTGCTATAACCTACAGGATATGTTCCTTTAGGAGCACCAGCAGTACCGTATGCATTAGATACACCAGCAGTATTTCTATCATAATAATTAGTACCTGTAAAAGTTACACCTGAGCGTCCAGTAAATGCGCCATATTCACTAGATGAAGTTTTTCCTGTTACTTTTCCAGAAGAGTATGAATTATATACAGTTTGTCCGCTTAGTGCACTTCCAGAGAAATATCCAACTAAGCCACCAACACCAGTTGTACCAGATACATCACCTTGGGCATAAGAGTTACTAACTTTAGAATATAAAGATTCTCCAATTAAACCACCAACAACATAACCTTTAGCAGTAGCGTTTCCATAAGCGGCAACTTGATCTACAGTAGAAGCTAGGCTAATAGCTCCTGCATGCAATTTAGCTAAGAACCCACCAGCGTAATTTCCATTACTAGTAGCATCACCCATAGCAATAGCTTTTGTGATTGAAGATGATCCATAAGAAATAGCAGCGAATCCACCTGCAATTTGACCTTTTGTTGCAGTAGCGTTTCCTGTTGCACAAGAATTTGTTACTTTAGAAGCACCGTAAATAGCGCCTGCAAAACCACCAACATAAGCATCGCCTGCATATGTACTTACAACATTACCAGTTGCATTACTATCAGAAATAGTTGATTGTTCATATGTTACACCTAAAAGTCCTCCTGCATAAGGTCCTTTAGAAGAAATCTCTGATGAAGCATTACAATTAGTAATACTTGCTTGTCCATGAATGGCACCTGCAATACCACCTACATATGAAAATCCAGTAGAGCTAGTATTAATTGCGTCACATCCTTCGACAGCTGTTCTATAAGCAACACCTATAATTCCACCAGAATAGTTTCCACTTGTTTGGGTATATGTATCAGTTACTGTACAATTACTAACTTTACCATTAGGGCCTCTTGAGGCACCAACAATCCCACCAGCAAAACCACCACCTGTGACAAGAATTTGTCCACCTTTAACGTGACAATTATCAATAAGCGTTGCTTTATTAGCGTATCCGACAATTCCACCAACTTCATATGCGCCAGATATACCTTGACTATCAAGTTCAATTGTAACATTTTTTATAGTCGCATTTTCAGTTATTGAGAATAGTCCATTATAGGCACCATATTTACTCCATAAACCTTTTATTGTATACCCATTACCATCAAATGTTCCTTTGAACGTTCCGACAGGTTTCCATCCTACAGTGGATGTATTTGTTTTTGATATATAACCTGTAAGGTCAATATCATTTTTTAAACGATAATTACCTGAAAGATTACTGCGCATTAAAATATCCAATTCTGCGGCAGTTTCAATTAAAGTAAATCCATCGTTATCAGTTCCTTGCGCAAAAACTTTTTTATTTTCAGCAGTTACTGTTATAAAAGCTAATAACATAGATAAGGTTATTAAACTTGTAGTAACCATTTTTAATATATTTTTCATTTTTTTCTTTCCCATCTTCTAAAATATATCACTTGTAGTAATTAGAAGACACACATTATCCTATGCTATAAGAACATTGTTTAAAAAGGCATCACACTATACCTTCAATAATAAAATTTTTAAATCGAATACTTATGTTCTTTTGACGGATAATGAAGTACCTCCTCTCATCATAAAGCCACATGTCTAATTATACAGCTAATTATGTAAAAAAACAGTTTTTAAGGCAAAAAACTCGCATTAAAGACAAAAAATTGTGAATTTAAATGTAAAAATAGGGTGAATGATTAAATTGAAACCTTATATAAATAAAAAAAGAGGTATTAGCCTCAGTGTATTTTATTGATTTTTAAGTGTTGTATTGTGTTTTCGATAACCTGTTGTAAAATCAACCGTATTTTCTAGTTCTTCATTATTAAAGAAGTGTTTTAAATTACGAATTGTTAGATCAATAAAAAGTTCTCTAACACTATCCCAAACAAAACCACCAGAACTATGTGGAGTTATTAAGACATTGTTCATCTTCCATAAGGGGTGTTCACTAGGTAATGGTTCTTGTTCAGTAACATCTAAAGCAGCTCCATATAATTGATTGCTTTGTAATGCATCTATTAAATCTTTAGTACAAATGGCGCTACCACGTCCAACATTTATAAGCATAGCATCGGATTTCATTAATGCTAGTTTATCTTTATTGATTAGATGAATGGTTTCTTTGGTTTGGGGTAAACATAAGATAACAAAATCAGCTTTTGGTAGAACTGTATCTAAGGCATCAATTGTATATATTTCATCAATGTATTTTGGTAAAGGGGATGCAGTTCTTTTTACTCCTATAATATGTGTTTCAAATGCTTTTAATCGTTTTGCTAATGCATATCCTAAATCTCCTAAACCAATAATTGCTATAGTAGAATGATATAACTCTTTTCCACCACGAAAATCTTTCCAAATACCTTCTTTCATATTATTAACATAATAAGGAATATTTTTATTTAGAGCTAATATCATACCAATTGTATGTTCAGCAATGGCTTTGCCATAAATCCCACTAGCATTTGTTAACTTTGTATTAGGGTGTACTATCCCTTTTTGGATATAGTGATCACTACCAGCGCTATTTAATTGCATAAATTGAATATTTTCTCGATTTACATTTATATTTCCATGTAAGTTTCCAATGAGAATATCTGTTGCATCCACGTCTTCTTGAACAACATTATCATAATGTATAAAAGTAAAATCTTCATTTGGAAAATGAGAACATAATCTTTCTTTTTCTTTATCTTTAAGGTTTGGTGATACTAATATTTTCATATCTAAATCCTCCTAGTATTACTATATCATATTTTAACCTTGTTTATTCTTACTTCCATATCTAGAAAATAGGATATAAGATATGTTATAATACCAATAATTGAGGTGAGGAAGATGTTTGTAGAAGAAAGACAATCCATGATAATGGAGATGCTACGTGAAAATGGTAAAGTTCGAGTAAAAGAATTAAGTAAAAAATTCGAAGTAACTGAAGATCTGATTAGAAAAGATTTAACAACCTTAGAAGATAAAGGCTTGTTAAAAAAGGCTTATGGTGGTGCTGTATTAGAAAAAATAAATGTACATCGAGAAACCGTAGTACAAAGAAAAGAAATGCATTTAGAGGAAAAAAAGAAAGTCGCTAAAAAGGCAGTATCTTTATTACAAGAAAGAAATGTTATCTTTTTAGATATTTCAACAATAAGTGTTGAAATCGCTATCTTGTTAGCTAATCAATCTAAGCAGTATACGGTTGTAACAAACATGATCGCTGTTATGCGGACACTATCTTCTGTAACTCATATACAATTGATTTTTATAGGTGGGGAATTAGATTATGGATTAGATGGTTTTGTTGGTAGTTTGGCCAATGAAATGATTCGTAAATTTAATTTCGATATTGCTTTTATGGGTGTTGTTGGTATTGACGTTCACGATAATAGTATTTCTACCTATATGCCCAATGATGGGATTACGAAAAAGGAAATTCTAACAAATAGTAAAGTTTCTTATATTATTTGTGAGAGCAATAAATTTGAACAAACAGGTAGTTACAAGTATGCACAGTTAACGGATATCAAGGGAATTATTAGTGATCAAGAACCAAATACAGAAACTAAGAAACAAGTATCTACGTTAGGGGTTCAATTATATATATAAATATTAAGTATAGTTGTGGTTTTTAGGCATAACTATACTTTTTTTGCGTATATATGAAACAAGTCAAAATATTAATGTTAAGAAATGGTGATAGTGGTTCTAAAACATTTCAGCATTCATATATTTTTATGACGAAAGGAGTTATTATGGAAACAAAGAATATATTAACAGATATTGCGAAGCGATGTAATGGGGATATTTACTTAGGCGTAGTAGGTCCAGTACGTACTGGAAAATCATCATTTATTAAACGATTTATGGAAATGGCTATCATTCCATATATTGAGGATGAAGATGCTAAAATACGTGCTATTGATGAACTGCCACAATCTGGAAAAGGCCGCATGATTATGACAGTAGAACCTAAGTTTATACCGAATCAAGCAGTAACAATTGATTTAGAGGACAATTTAAATGTCCAAGTGCGTTTAGTTGATAGTGTAGGGTATGTAATTGATGGAGCGAAGGGATATAAAGATGAACAAGGGGTACGTTTAATAAAAACACCTTGGTACTTAGATTCTATACCTTTTGATAAGGCTGCAGAAGTAGGAACAAAAAAGGTTATTCAAGATCATTCTACTATTGGGATTGTAGTTACTTGTGATGGAACAATTAGTGAT
>JBKEBJ010000033.1:0-2385 GCA_047973105.1 Coprobacillaceae bacterium
ATATCTCCTACTGTTGGTTCAGCTTGATCGAAATATGTATCGAAGTATAAATCAGGTGTTCCCCAAATTGCATAAAGCGTTGTAGCATCTGATAATGTCACTTCTGCTCCATCAACGTACGCAAAATCTCCAGTTGGAGTTGTACTCCATCCTAAGAATAAGTGTTCATCACGTTCAAAAGCATTTGTATTAAGAGCTGTTGGAGTATCTTTTGTTAGTATTTGATTATCCATTGTACCAGTTGCATCGTTTGCGTTTTTATCAAACGTAACAGTAACTTCTTCAACTAACGTTGATTTACAACAGAAATCAAAATAAGGATATGATTTTCCTTCATCAATAGACCAAATAGTATTAAAATCCCAACCTGCAAAAGTTGATTGTTTCATCATAGTATTTGTATCTTTTCCTTGTGGGAATGCAGTAGCTGCTCCTTTTGGACAACCTGCACTTCCATATCCTCTAGATACACCAGTAGTCGAACTATCATAATAGTTAGTACCTAAGTATGTAACTCCAGAGTATCCATTAAATGCACCATATGAAGTAGTACCACTACCTATAACATTTCCTGATGAATATGAGTTTTCAAGATTTGTTTTACAACCTAAATATCCAACTAATCCACCAACATTTGTTGTTCCTTTAATGTTTCCTCTAGCATAAGTATTACTAATTGTTGAACCTGTGGCTTTTCCTACTAATCCACCTGTTCCACAACTTTTTGTTGTTACATTCCCATAAGCACCTACAATAGAAATTTTAGAAGAGCTTTGTAAAAGACCTACGGCTCCTCCTGCATATGCACATGCAGTAACATCTACTAATGCACAACTTTTATAAACTGAAGATTTATCATCTACCTCTCCAGCAATCCCTCCAGCATAACTTGAAGTAATTGCAACAGTTCCGCTAACTTTTGATAATGAAATTGTCGCATATTTTTCTAAAACACCAGCAATCCCT
Organism: Coprobacillaceae bacterium; assembly: GCA_047973105.1. GTDB lineage: Bacteria > Bacillota_I > Bacilli_A > Erysipelotrichales > Coprobacillaceae > CAKVJS01. Next base: position 967 of record JBKEBJ010000033.1, read on the forward strand.
CCAGCATAACCACTAGCATATATTTTCGCATTTGTAACGTTACAATTTTCAATAATTGTTCCATTTTCTGCTTCACCTGCTATAGTTCCTACTTTATTACAACCAGAAATACCAGCGTCTCCGACTTCAATATTTAAATTTTTAATAGTAGCACCAGATGCTTGTGCAAATAGCCCTATATAAGAACATGAACTTTTAATCCATAGCCCTTTTATTGTATAGCCATTTCCGTCAAAAGCACCTTTGAATTCTTTACAACTAGTACCAATAGGAGTCCATCCATTTTTTGTAGTATTAGTTTTTGAAACATATCCTGTAAGATCAATATCATTTTTTAATCTATATTTCCCAGACAAGTTATTTCGCACTACTGTATCCAATTCTGCGGCTGTTTCAATTAAAGTATAGCCATCATTGTCTACGCCTTGTGCAAAGACTGCATTATTTTCTGCACCAACTGTTAAAAAAGCTAAAAACATAGATAATGTAATCACACTAGTTATAGCTTTCTTTAATGCATTTGTTACTTTCATCTCTTTCCCTCCTTCATAAAATTCCCTATTACTAATATAATAGTTCTAGAAGAACACACACACACTTAAATAAACTTATAATACATTAATATAAGTACTCACACTTTACTTATATCAACTAACATTATAAATTCCTGAATATTATCAGTAAAAGTTCTCCTAATATTTATTTCATAAAGTTACATAATCATTATACAGGAAATTATGTAATATTACCGCCTACATATAGGAAAATGTAGATATTTAAAGATATTTGACATAAATTAAAAAATGATATAATCCAACCTTAAATTTTACATACAAAAAAAGAGGCATATGCCTCTTTCATTTTAAATTATTGCATGATTTCAGAAACTGTACCATGACCTACTGTTCTACCACCTTCACGGATTGAGAACTTAGTACCATTTTCAATTGCGATTGGAGCAATTAATTCAACGATTAATTCAAGGTTATCCCCTGGCATAACCATTTCAGTTCCTTCAGGTAACTCGATTACTCCAGTTACATCAGTAGTTCTGAAATAGAATTGTGGTCTATAGTTTCCGAAGAATGGAGTATGACGTCCACCTTCATCTTTTGATAAGATATACACTTGAGAAGTGAATTTCTTATGTGGATTAACTGAACCAGGTTTAGCTAATACTTGTCCACGTTGGATTTCTTCACGGTTTACACCTCTTAATAAAACCCCTACGTTATCTCCTGCTTCTGCATAATCTAATAATTTACGGAACATTTCAATTCCTGTAGCTACTGTTTTAGCAGTATCAGTAATACCAACGATATCTAATTCGTCATTTAAGTTTAATTGTCCACGTTCTACTCTACCTGTAGCAACTGTTCAACGTCCTGTGATTGTGAAAACGTCGTCTACTGGCAGTAA
>JBKEBJ010000057.1:0-2396 GCA_047973105.1 Coprobacillaceae bacterium
TCAAAAATTGATAATGTGCTCATAAAAACAACGCTCCTTTCTATATAAATATGATATACTGAATGTATTATTAGTCAAGAGGAGAAAAAGTATGGATGTGAAAAAGGCGATTATTGAAGGCAGGGAATTATCTTTATATGAAGATAGTGAACAAGCCGATACTAAAGAAGAAACACTAGATGCATTATGGCAGAGTATTTATGATGTAACCAATTTGGCGACTAACCAAATTCTAGAAGGAGTAGAATCTTGGGAAATTGAAGAAGCGATTACATGGTTAAAAAAATACCAAGCAATAACAGTTGCTTATAAAGAATTCATAGTAGAATAAGGAGAAGATAATATGAATGATTATTTAGTTGTTACAGATACAACAAGTGCCATGGATGCTAGTCTGGCGAAGAAGTATAATATTACTTTAATATCATTAAGTGTTTTATTACATGGGAAAGAATACAAAGATCAAGTGGATATGACGACAGATGAATTATATGCGAAATTAGATGCTGGTGATGTACCAACAACTAGTCAACCAAATCAAGGATATATTCAAGAAGAAATGAAGAAGTGGAAAGAGAAAAATTATAAAGCAATTGTTATTGTTACATGTTCTAGTGATTTAAGTGGAACATGGAATGCTTTTAATTTAGCGAAGAATACATTACATATGGACAACATATATATTATAGACACTCGACAAATTGGAGCTCCAGTTATGGACATAGCTATCTATGTAAAACACTGTTTAGATAGAGGAGAAGAAGTGGAAAATGTGTTGGATAAAATACAACCAAAAATAGTAAATGCTTTTTCATTTTTATACCCTGATAATTTTACCCAGCTAAAGAAGGGTGGAAGATTATCACCAGCTGCAGCTAATATTGCAACACTATTAAAGATGAGAGCTCTATTGTACTTAAAAGAAGATGGGTCATGTGTTGAAAAATATATGATTACTCGTACAGAGAAAAAAATATTATCTACAATTATTGATAAATTTAAAGAATTAAAAGTACAATCAGATACGCATAAAATATATGTTTTACAAGCTAATAATATGGTTTTAGCAACCAGAGTAAAAGAAATTCTACAAGACGTTTTTAATAAAATTGATTGTGATATTGTTAAATTACCAGCTGTCTTAACGTGTCATGGAGGAATGGGTTGTATCGCTATACAATCCACTGTTAAACTAGACTAAAAGGATATAAATAATGAAATTAATAGATATGAAATTTGATACAATTATTGGATTATTGCAACAAAAAAAGGAACAAGGAGATGCATCTTTGTACCATAATAGTATGCACTTAGATATTCAAAAAATGCAAAAAGGAGAGTATTTATTACAAAATTTTGCAGTTTTTACACACTTAAGAAAACACAATCCGTTATTACATGTACAAGAATCTATTGATTTATATTATCAAGAATTAGAAAATAATAAAGAGTATATACGACCTGTCTATAAATACAATGATATACTAGAAAATCAAAAGAATGGACACATGTCTGCGATGTTAACATTAGAAGAGGGAGCAGTTATTCAAGATAATCTAGCAATGTTAAGAAATTACTATCGTTTAGGAGTACGAATGATTACTTTAACATGGAATTTTAAAACGAGTATTGCGGCTCCTAATTTTGAATCACATCCAGATATGACATTTAAAGATTTATATACTGTCAATGAAACGGATGGGCTAACAGAATTTGGGATTGAATATGTTAAAGAAATGGAACATTTAGGAATTATTATTGATGTTTCACATTTATCAGATGCTGGATTCTATGATGTATTAAAACATACTACCAAACCATTTGTTGCCTCACATTCTAATGCTAGAGAAGTATGTGGAGTGGCGAGAAATCTAACAGATGATATGATTGTTGCGTTGTCAAAACGTGGTGGTGTTATGGGAATCAATTATTGTGGTGATTTCTTATTGGAAACAGAGGAAGGAAATGCACCATCGAACATTGAAGATATAGTAAAACATATTCAACATATTGTTTCTATTGGTGGGATTGATTGTATTGGCTTAGGAAGTGACTTTGATGGTATTGATTCAAAGTTAGAATTACAAGATGCTTCCTATTTACCACAATTAGAAAAAGCCTTACAAAAAGCAGGCTTTACTAATGAAGATATCGAAAAAATATTCTATAAAAATGTATTACGTGTATATAAAGAAATATTAATATAAAAAAATGAAGCAAGTAGAGGGAAAGCTACTTGCTTCTAGAGGATATCAGGGAATAGATATCTGAATGTAGTCTATCAGAGAGGGAAAATGAAAAAAAGCTTTGATTGACTACACTGTTAGTATAGGAAATAAGTATGGAAAGAATATGATAATACTTACGTAAAATATGTGATTGTAAAATAATTATAA
>JBKEBJ010000036.1:0-6912 GCA_047973105.1 Coprobacillaceae bacterium
ATGGTTCGAGTCCATTCAGGCCCACCATAAATATAATTAAAACTGGGGCCTTAGCTCAGATGGGAGAGCACCTGCCTTGCACGCAGGGGGTCAGCGGTTCGATCCCGCTAGGCTCCACCAATTAAATACAATTCTATTACTTATATAAGTAATAGTTTTTTTTATGAAAAAATATTATTTTCTTTACTAGATAGAAGAATACTTTTATTTAATATTATGTTATAATAATGAATTAACAAGATGCAGTTATATGTCGAAAAATGTAAGGACTGATTATATGAAAATACTAGTATTATCCTTTTTTGTATATGGCTTTAGTGGATGGATATGGGAATCTATTATTATCCCTATCTTTAAGAGGGAGCCTTTCTTTAACGCTGGGTTTCTAAATGGACCAGTTATTCCAATTTATGGATTTGGAGCTGTATTGGTTATGTTATTATTTCATGAAGGTAAAGAATATACTATCTATGAATTATTTCTTTATGGGGGAATAGCTGCTTGTGTATTAGAATATTTTACATCTTATGTAATGGAAAAACTATTTAAACGTCGTTGGTGGGATTATTCGAATATGCCATTAAATTATCAAGGCCGTATTTGTTTTGGTGGTTTTATTGTTTTTGGTTTATTTAGTGTTATCGCTATTCGATATGTACAACCACATTTAAGTGATTTTCTAAGTGGAATCAATGATACATTAGCTATTATAATAACGGTTGTTTTAGTTATTTTATTTATTCAAGACATTATCTTTACTTCAAAGGTAGCATATCGTTTAGAGGATCACATTCAAGATATTGCATTGTTGTTAGAAAAGGAAAAAGAAAAATTAAGAACATTTAGGGAAGAAAATATAAAAATTAAAGAAGTTGTATCTAGTATGGAAGAACTTAAACGTCGTCAAAAGCGTTTGATTAAGGCATACCCATATATCATTAAGAGGGAATATAGGAAGAAGAAAGAAGATGAAAAGGTATCTAGGGAATAAACAATTTTATAAAAAAACACTAATTATTGCTTTACCAATTATGGCCCAACAATTTATCGCTACGTTTGTTAATTTAATTGATAACATTATGATTGGAAGTATTGGTGGAATAGCGTTAACTTCAGTTACTATGGCTAATCGTTTTTATCTAATATTCAATTCTACTTTATTTGGAATTGGTGGGGCAGCAGGGATATTTATAGCCCAATTTTATGGTGCTAAGGAAAAAGAGAAATGTCAAAAGGCATTTGATATCAGTCTGGTTTGGGCAGGATTAATGGCGATTGTTTTTACGGCTGTATTATTTTTTGTTCCACAATTAGTTATTGAAGTATTTTCTAAATCACCAGAGATTGTTAGTGAAGGAGTTAGATATTTAGAATACGCTAAATATACATACTTTCCATTTGCAGTATCATTTACTTGTATGATGGCATTACGTGCTGTTGGAATCAATATGATTCAATTAAAAGTAGGAGTTGTTGCAGTAATTATAAATACAGCACTGAACTATTGTTTAATATTTGGGAACTTTGGTTTTCCGATGTTAGGAGTAAAAGGAGCAGCAATAGCTAGAGTTGTTGAGATGTGTTTATACTTATTAATTATGTATCGTAATAAACATTTCTTTAGTTTGCGTTTGCATGGTTTATTACATAGAGATAAACATCTGACAGAAGGGTTATTTAAAAGAGCAGTTCCACTAACTATCAATGAAGTGTTGTTTTCTTCAGGTCAATCAATGGTTTATAAATCTTATGTTAGAACGGATGAGTATTTAGTTGCGGCAGTATCTGTAGTAGATACGGTAGCGAATATATTATTTGTTGTTTTTTCTGGTTTATCTTCTGCTGTTTCCATTTTAATTGGAAATACTTTAGGAGCTAATAAAATTGAAGAAGCGAAAGATAATGCTAGAAAATTAATAATGTTTGGTGTTATTATAGCTGTTGGTTTAGGAAGTGTATCTTTTTTAATGTCTGGATATATTCCAAATTTTTATAATGTTGCTAGCGATATTAAGGATACTATAGTAATATTATTACGAATCAAATCGATTATGATTATTATCTATGCTGTTAATGTTTGTATTTTCTTCGTTTTAAGAGCTGGTGGAGATATTGTATCAACATTAATCATGGATTCTGGGTTCTTATGGGTAGGTGGCGTATTTGTATCTACTCTATTATCAATAAATTTAGGACTACCATTAGTAATGTTATATGCTATAGTAGAGAGTTTAGATATTATTAAATTATTTGTTGCTTTCCATTTCTTTAAAAAAGAGAAATGGGCTAAAAATATTACAACGTAAAGGGGAGAATATATGAAAAAGGGTAATTATATTGTTAATACCTTAAATGGTATGGCTTATGGTTTCTTTTGCAGTTTAATTGTTGGAACGATATTAAAACAATTAGGTGATTTCACAAATATTGATGAGTTAGTGTATTGGGGAAATACAGCTAGTTATTTAATGGGGCCTGCAATTGGTGTTGGTATTGCTTATGTTATTGAAGCTAAAGGATTAAATTTAATTGCAGCAGTTATTGCAGGTACTATTGGAGCAGGAACATTCACAGGTAATAGTGCTAGTATTGGAAATCCAATTTCTGCATATATCGCGGTTATTATCGCAGTAGAATGTACAAAACTAATCCAAGGTAAAACACCAGTAGATATTTTGTTAGTACCATTTACTTCTATTATTATTGCAGGATTAATTACGATGTTTTTATCACCTTATATTTCACAGGTGATTACTTGGATTGGAGACTTAATTAATGAGGGGGTACAAATGCAACCATTCTTTATGTCAATTGTTGTATCTGTATTAATGGGGATGGCATTAACGGCTCCTATTTCTTCAGCAGCGATTGGTGTTATGTTAAACTTAACTGGTTTAGCTGCAGGGGCTGCTTTAGCTGGCTGCTGTGCACAAATGGTTGGTTTCGCAATGATGAGTATTGATGATAATGATATTGGTGACGTTATTGCAGTAGGAATTGGAACAAGTATGTTACAGTTTAAAAATATTGTAAGTAATCCAATTATATGGATACCACCGATTCTAGCCAGTATAATCACAGGTCCTATTTCTACGGTTGTTTTAGGAATTGAATGTACAGCTGTTGGATCGGGCATGGGAACAGCCGGATTAGTGGGTATTTTATCTGCCGTAGAGGTTATGGGTAATGCGTATTGGATACCTATTATTATCATTGATGTTATTGTACCTGCAGTTATTACTTATGCGATTTTCAAAGCATTTAAGAAATTAAAATATATTAAAAATGGAGATTTAAAGCTAACTCAATTATAATGAGTTAGTTTTTATTTTATCTTGATTATATGCAGTAAAAATATAATAATTGATAAAAAGTGTCATATTTCTCAAAGTGTATTGACAATTAACCATATTAGATAAATAATGGAGATATGGAGGAAAAAACATGAGAAAAATAACAAAAAGATTTTTGAGTATTTTTATTGCATTAGCCGTATTCATTATGCCAATGATGGCCAATGTAAGCTCTGTGTTCGCAGACACAAGCACAGTCATTACAATTTTCCATACAAACGATATGCATGGGAGTGTTGAAAACTTATCGTATGTAAAAACAATGAAAGCAACAACGGCGAATTCCATTTTAGTTGATGCTGGAGATGCTGCACAAGGAAGTACACTAGCTACCTATACAAATGGTAAAGGCATTATTGAATTAATGAATACTGTTGGTTATGATGGTATGACATTAGGTAACCATGAATTTGATTATGGTAGTGCAGCAACATTAGATATTGCTAGTACTGCGAACTTCCCAGTGGTAAGTGCCAATGTATTAAATAAAGATGGTAATTTACTATTGGATGGTATTGATGGAAGTAACGGACAATATTTTATTAAGACAGTAAATGGGGTTAAAATAGGATTCTTTGGTATTACAACTACAGAAACTGCGTATAAAAGTAATCCAGGGAAATTGGATGGCGTTACTTTTGAAGATGAAGTAGAATACTCTAGACAACAAGTAACTGCTTTAGAAGCTGAAGGCGTTGATGTGATAGTTGGATTAGTACATGTTGGAATTGATGCAACAAGTGATCCTACAAGTCATAAAATTGCCCAACAAGTAGAAGGGATTGACCTTCTTATTGATGGTCATAGTCATTCTCAAGACCAAACAACAATTGGTGGTACAAGAATCGTTCAAACAGGAACAAAGTTAGCCAATGTTGGAGAAGTTAAGGTTACAGTAAATGATACTACTAAAGATGTAGAAGGGATTACATCACAATTAGTAGATGCTACAACATATAAAGCTAATTACATTGCAGATGCTGATTATGCAGCATTATATACAAGTAAAAATGCAGATTTAGCACCAATCTTGAATGAAGTAGTATCACATACAGATACAAAAATATTCACATTTGATCATAATGGAACAAGAGTTTCACGTTTAGAAGAAACACCAGGAGGAAGCTTAGTTGCGGATGCTATGCGTTATGAAGGAAGTCAAATGCTATCCGATTTAGGATATAATTATCCTGTTGTATCTCTACAAAATGGTGGCGGATGTCGTGCAGATATTGAAGCTGGCGATATTACAGTAGGTGATATCTTAGATATCTTACCATTTGGAAACTTAATTTCTATTAAGGAAATCACACCTGATGTTTTATATGATGCCCTAGAAAATGGTTATAAAGGCATGGAAGTAAAAGAAGATGGATATTTAGATGTCTCTTTAGCTAATGGTGGATTCGCTCAAATTTCTGGTATGCGTGCAGTTATTGATGCTAGTCAACCAGAAGGAAGTAAAGTAAAAGAAATCTATTTAGTAAATGATACTGCTAGATCAGAAGTTTTATTAGATCGTAACGATACTACAACTACAATTGCTTTAGTATCAAATGACTTTGAAATTGCTGGTGGTGATGGCTATACAATGTTAACTAACTTAAATCATATTGCTGAAGGTGGTGCTTTAGATGTTGTTTTACAAAACTACATTAAAGATCATACAGTAAATAATGAATTTACATATGCAAGTACTCATGGTCGTATTAAAGTACAACAAATTGAAGCAATTCAAAATACTGGTTATGTTGATATTGTACCGAATATTACTTTAACTCCAAATACAAATTATAATGTTACAGTAGATGGAATTACTACAGTAGCACTAACGACAGATGATAGTGGTAACTTTACATTAGAAAAACTAACAAATGGAGCTCACACTATTAGTGTGGATGGTTCTGATTATTATGTAAGTACATATACAAATGTTGGATTATTAAGTTTAGAAGTAGTAGCAGCACCAGTAACTGTTACTCCAGATCCAGACCCAAATCCAGTAACACCAACTACACCGATTACCCCAACATCACCAAGCGTAGGTGGCAATGTTGAAACAGGAGATGATACAGCTATTTTAGGATTTATCTTTATGAGCGCAATCTCTGGTGGATATTTAGTGTTACAAAGAAGAAAATACAATTAAATAATAAAGACTGTAACAGATATATGTTTGTTACAGTCTTTTTTTAAGAAATTCAGATTAAATTATGATTTTTACTATATGTGAAAAAATTGTAATATACTTTGACAAGAGGGAAACAACGTAATAGAATGAGTCCATAACCGTAAGGGTTAAATTTTTTACACTTAAGTTAGCATAAACTAACTTATTGCACTTTTCAAAGAAAGGGGAGGAAAAATGAAAAGTAAAATATTGTCTAAGCATATTAAGGATAAAATGTGGTTATTAATAATATCTGGATTATTTGCAGTATTATCTACCATCGCAACATTCGTTCCATTTTTTAGTGTGTATAAAGTAATTGAACAATTAGTCTTACAAACACGAGATTATGAAACAATGAAATACTGGGGATTAGTGGCATTTGGTAGTTTGTTATTTGGATTATTATTACAAGGAGTTTCAGCAATATGTTCACATATTGCAGCATTTGACATTTTATATAAGATGCGTATTAGCATTATGAAGCATTTATCTAAATTATCAATGGGTTATCATAGCACGCATAGTAGTGGAGCTATTATTAAAACGGTGGAACAATCAGTCGAGAAAATCGAAAACTTTGTAGCACATCAAATTCCTGATGTTGTTGCAGCTATTGTCTTTCCTATTATGTATATAATCGCAATGTTTATGATAGATTATCGTTTAGCGATAGTATCTATTATTCCAATTGTTTTATCAGTAACGTTTATGGGGAAAATGCAGGGTGATATTATGAAAACAGGGTATGTTAAACAATATCATGATGCTCTAGAAGATATGAATAGTAATGGGGTAGAGTATATTCGTGCTATGCCTGCCGTTAAGATATTTAATCTTCGTGTAGAGTCATTTAAAAAGTTCTTTAAATCTATTAATGATTATCGTAACTTTGTATACCAATGGTCCTTATCATTTAAAAAGTCATATATCTTATTTAATAATACATTGTTAGGAATTTTTCTATTTGTACTACCAATGGGGGGCTATTTATTAAATAATGATCCAAGAAATATTTCTTTAGGATTAACTGTATTAATATTCTTTGTACTAACTCCTGGACTTAGTACACCTATTATAAAACTAATGTATACAGTGAGTGGAATGACAAATATTTTTGAAGGTGTATCTAGAATAGATGCTATTTTTGATGAAAAACCATTAAAAGAAAGTAAAGAAAACAAAGAGATAATAAATGCTTCTATTTCTATAGATAATATATCATTTAGTTATGACGATAAAAAAGAAGTATTACATAACATTTCTTTACATATACCAGAGAAAAGAGTGACAGCATTAGTTGGTCCTTCTGGAGGAGGAAAAAGTACATTAGCTTCTTTATTATTACGTTTCTATGATGTTCAAGAAGGAAGCATAAAAATCGGAGAT
>JBKEBJ010000037.1:0-3978 GCA_047973105.1 Coprobacillaceae bacterium
CATTTCTATACATTAATTATACCATTTTAATAGCTATATGTATCGAATATAGAGGAAGTCACAAAAAGATGTGAATAGAAAAAACTGTTAACAATCCTTTTTTGATTGTCAACAGTCTGAATCATGCTAAATTTAGCATGCTTTTTATTTAGTATTCTAATAGAAATACAGATTTAACTTGATAAGATTTATTCTTAAAGTAAGTCACAAGTAGTAAAGAAAGAGAAATCATAAGAATAGTAGAAATAGAATTGATAAGAACTGTTTCATTTACTAGAAATGATTCTCGAACGGTATTCATTAAAGAATGAAACAAAACACAAAGCCAAATACTTTTAGTGATGTGGGTAATAGCTCCTAATAAGAAAGCCATTCCCATAACATAAATGATAAAAGATAATAAGTTCATTTTACTTTGATTTGATCCATTGATTATAAATAATGGAAAATGCCAGGCGGCCCAAATACAACCAGTTATCAGAGAAGAAATAAAGAAAGAAAATTTATTTTCTAAATATAATTGTAATGAACGCCACCCTAATTCTTCTAGACCACCACCAAATACCATTAGTGGTAAAGCCATAATGGCCGTATAAATAGGCAACCCATACTCCATTTCATTTAGAATATAAGGTGTAATGTAAAACGATAAACAAGCTAATACAATCATTGCATAAAAGATAGGTGGTTGTTTAAAATGAAAGACATCTTTCATAATTGTTTTAAAAGATAAATTACTATTTTTCATTTTATATAAGACTCCAAAAATAGTAGGTGACCAGCCACCTAAAAGAAATAAAATCATACATACTGGTGTTCCATATGTTAGATAACCATAATTATTAGCGATATGAATACTCACCCAACAACCATACGATAGTAAAAAAGTCAATAATATATATTTTGTAATTGACATTTTCATAAATGTGTACCTCCTTGCTGTATTTTGGTTACAAATATACTATAAGTTAGGGGGTGACACCCAAGTCAATACTAAAAATAATAGTATCCATTAATCTTATTGTAAAGGGGATATATTTCTATATTATCTTTTTTAAAATAAAAGAACGAAACTTTTATAGTTTTCGTTCTTAATAAAGGATTACCCTTCTAATTTTCTTTTCTTAATTATATATACAACTAAAGCTAACGTTGGTAATAATAATACATACTCTAGAATATCAGTAATGTCTGCTGTACTAACAGTAGTGTTAGTGTTAGTTGTTTCAGGGTTAGGCTTTATAGTTGATGGTTGAAGTGGCTTTTTAGCGTCTAATTGTCTTTGGGCTTCAGCAATTCTATCTAACAATTCAGTCTTGAATGGACTATTAGGTAAAGCGTCAACTAATTCTTTAGCAGCATCAATAGTTGCTTGTGTTGTTGTGTCTTTAATTGTTGTTCCATCATCTTTGAATAGATTATCAACAGCTTCTTTAGCCGCATTTCTAGCATCTAAGAATTGTTGAGCTAAATCAATGTCTGCTAGTAAATCAGTTTTAAGTTGTCCATCAGGTAAGGCACTTACCACTGCTTTAACATCATCTATATTTGTTTGAGTAGTTGTTTCTTTAACATCAGTTTTTGTATCATTTAATAAACCATCAACAAGGGTTGAAGCGTCTAACATACTTTGAGCTTTATCAATTTCTTGTTGTAGTTTATCTTTTAAATCAACATCTGTTAAATTATCAATTAAGCTTTGCACATCATTAATGTTTGTTTGATTAATTGTTGTATTGATACTTGTATGTGTAGCATCAGTAAATAAACTTTCAAGGGCATCTTTAACATCTACTAATTGTTGGGCATTTTCTAATAATCCATTAATCTTATCTTTAGTATCACCAGCAGTATTATTAGGTATTTTTAGTGCTTCCTCTTTAGCTTTATCTATTTGAGCTTGTGTAATTGAATCATATAAATTACTTTGTGTACTACCGCTTGGCACGGCAATGGCGTTAATATCTAAATTGTTATTATGAAAATCTAGATGAACAATATTAGTTAGACTAGTGAAATCTGGTAAAAGTCCAGTAAATTGATTCATATTAAGGGCTAAAGTAGTAAGGTTTGTTAAGTTGGTTAATTCTGTTGGAATAGTACCACTTAATTTATTAGTAGATACTCGTAATTCTTTTAAATTAGCTAGATTACCTATAGTATTTGGTAGAGTTCCAGATAATTGGTTTGAATATAAATTTAAAACTTCAATATTTGTAAGTTGATTTATGGTATTAGGAATAGTTCCTGTGAATTGGTTTGTACTAAGGTCTAGTCTTTTTAAATTACTCATTGTATAAACAGCAGCAGGTATTTCTCCTGATAATTGATTTCCATTCAAATATATGTAATTTGTACCTGTAAAATATTGAATACCATCAATTGACCCTGTTAATGACTTCCAGTTAAAAGTAATAGTCCAAGGCCAAGCAGCAGCTTCACTTTTACTAATATAACCATCACTGTTTGTATCAACAGCAGGATGTGTAGTTACAAATAAATCATGTAGTGGAATACTACTCTCTGTAAATGCCCAATCAGCTGGTGCATTATCTGGATCAGTAGTAGCGGAAGTAGGTACTATTAGTACACTAGCAATTCCGATTATCATAAGTAATGATAAGGTTATTTTATATAGTGTTTTATTTTTTTTCATTTTCTTTCTCCTTGTAATTCATTATTTTATTTCTAAACTATGTTGAATAGATAGTCCCTCTTTGTTATATAAGACAATAAGTGTTTCACCTTTAAATGAACCATATACAATATTATCAGTAGAGATCGTATATTTCTTACCTTTGTATTCAATGTAAGAAGCATTATAATCAACAGTAGAATATTCATCATTAATGGCTATTTGTATATAATCTGAATAATTATACACACCTAATATTTCAGGTGCTTTTTTATCAATATTGTTAATCTCTACATCCATCATTTCTTCTTTAATATATATTTCATATGTACCATTTTGCGAGGCTGAACAAGTTATTATATTGTCTTTAATTGTAAAATCAATTTCTTGATCTGCATATGAAATTTTAATATCTGTATTCTTTATTCCGGAATAAGATTGGATACTGATAGTAACAGAATCTTGAGTAAGATTTTTATCATATGTAACCTCATATATCCAGTGATACTCTTTATCCATCATTAGTTCAGGAAAGGCATAATCATTAATTGCCTGTTTGTCAGAATTGGAATCTTTAGAATATAGAAATATAAGTGAGGTGATAGCTATACTTGTCACAATAACTAATATCATTAAAATATTTTTTGAGAATAAAGTAATCATATTTTGAAACAGATATTGGAATCGTCCCATACGCAATATATCTTTATTCCATTGAAATTTTTGTTTAGCACAAAGTTGTTTTCTTTGTTCCTTTAAGATAAGTGGTAACATAGGGAATATAGATAAACTATATAATGTAACCTTGTTTTTCTCTTGGTATTCAGTTACTTGTTTTTCTAATCCTTTTCTCCCATTGTGTAATTGTGATTTAACATTCCCACTACTACAACTTAAGATATTTGCGATTTTATCTATTTTAAATTCTTCTAGATAAAACAGGGTAATAGCTTCCCTTTGTTTTTTAGGTAAGTTTTCTACAAAAGTAGCGATTAGTTGCTTTGTTTCATTTAAATCAAATGTTTCTTTAGGTAAAGCATCCCGTCTTTCTTCCGTCAAATTAACTTCATATTCTTCTATGAAATCTTCACTATGTAAAAATTCTAAATCTTTTCTTTTTTTACTACGTAAGAAACTATAACAAGAATTAGTGACTACTCGATACATCCAAGAATTACATGCCTCAGCTTCTTTTAACATATCTATTTTGTTGTAGATTCTTAACATTGCTTCTTGGCTTGCATCTTCTGCATCCGCTTGATTCCCAGTTATTGTATAACACCAAAAATATACTTTATTAATAATTTTAGAATACAATAACTCAAATTGTCTTTTATCTTTTT
>JBKEBJ010000135.1:0-4983 GCA_047973105.1 Coprobacillaceae bacterium
GAACCAACAATTGCATTAGCGGATGAACCAACGGCTTCTTTGGATAGTGAAAAAGCTTATGAAGTAATTGATTTGCTAGCGGATGTGGTAAAGGATAAAAATCGTAGTGTTGTAATGGTAACCCATGATATTCGCATGGCGAAAAAGTGTGATGTTATTTATGAAATAAGCGATGGAGAATTAAAAGAGAAGAAGTTAGAAGACATTGAAGTATAAATGATAAAAGAAAGCAAAGACTAAAAATCTTTGCTTTTTAATGTTGTTAGTAGTAGTTTGCTTTTTTGGGAAATATATTAGAGTCTTATACAAAAAGGGAATTATTATTTTAAGATGTGCGTCTTATATATTGTCAGGAATAAATGAAAGGTGGTAAAAAAAGAGTTGTATTAGGAATAAAGTATATAGAAAAATAATTATAAAAGTAGATAAATAACATATTGAAGGAGGATTATATGGGTTTATTTGATAAGCAGATGAAAAAGGCTATGGAGAATGCAACAATTGAGCAACTTGAGGAAATGCGTAAGCAAGGATTAGATGTTGAAGAATATTTACAAGCAGCATATCAAAAGCAGGAAGAAAAACAAGAACGTTTGGAATCAAATCAAATTGATGTGTCTAAGTTAAATAAATATTTAGCTGTACCTAGAGATAGTGAGACTGAATTTTTCAGTGAAATAGCTGGGAAAGCTCCAATGCTAGGAAAAGATAAATGGCGAGACAGCTATAGCAATGCACCTATCGTATATGCAGGAGTTGTGCAAGCTGCTAAGGCTTTGTTTGCGCCAGGGAATGCAACCACAGGATATGTTGCACTAATTGTTCTTGATGAAACACATGGCCGTGACATTGAATGGATTGATCAAAAAGCAAAAGAAATACACAGCGTTGCTTATGGTACTGATGTGCCAAAAGATATGCGTAAAATTGCGGCATCAATTCGTAAGCAAGAAGGACATTTTACGTATCGATTACCAGACTCAATTAATGAAGGAATGGAGCTTTGGGTGACAGTCACAACAATTAGTCAATCAGTATTACCAAATACGTTTATTCCAATACAAAGAATTATTCCAAGTTTACTAATGGGTGATTTAAAAGATAATAGGATGAGTGATCTTCGTCCAATTCCAGCAAAATATTATGTATAGGTGTTGTATATGAAAGTATATTCACCATTAAAAGATATAAATAAAAAGGTTAGAGATGATAGATTTGGTTATTTAATTGATAAGGTCAAAGCTCGTAGAATCGTTTTGATAAGTTTAGCACTAGGGTTTATCGCATTAGGTATTTTTGTTACTATGAATTTAAACTTTGTGGATCCTACATCAAGCTATTATCAAATTGGAAGATTTGTACCTATGGTTATTTTTTCAATTACAGCTTTATGGTTATTTGTAAAAGCAACGATAACATTGGAATTATATGAACGAGGTCTTATTTATAAAAAGCTTTTTATGGTACAACGATACAGGTATGATAAAATATCACAGATTAGTGAAGATCGTGCAAATATGAGTGCGAGAAATCATTATAAATATAGAGGAGATGGAATTTCTTCAAGAATGAATTCTTACCATGTTTCCACAATATATTTTAAGGATGGAAAAAAGATTAAATTGAGCACTCCTTGTTTTTGGAAAGTGAAGAAGAAAATAGGAGATTTTAATCAAAATTTAGTCGATGTAACGTTAGATTGAAAATATAAGAAAACAGAACTACTAGTAAATGAAGCATAAAGAAAAGACAGCAGAGAAGTGCTGTCTTTTTTATAAACCCTAATTTATTGTTTGTTTCTCTAAGGGTTAACTTTTTTTCAATAAATAGAAATGCTAATGGTAAACCCATCTTATCATATACATCTGTTAAACCAACATCATAGTCATATTCATTAAAACTAGTAATCTGAATATGGTTTATAAGAGCACTATTTAGAATGGCTGATACAGAGTGTGAAAAGCTTATAAATGTTTTAGATTCATAGTCTCCTGATATATAGCCCATTCCATTATTTTCTATCCAAGGCTCCTTGGAAAAATATTTATCTTTAAGTACAATCACTTCCTTGGTGTTGTACTCTTTGTCACCTGGTAATGGCAACATGTTCATATATGGGTGGAAGTCATGGATTATTAGAATACCATCATCCTTTAAACACCTAGATACTATTTTAAATAACTCATCTAAATTTTCAAACCATGTGATTGCTCCGATTGTAAATATTACAACATCAAATTGATTGGTGTATTTATCAGGTATTTCTAAAATGTCTGATGTGACAAATTTGCAATCAACTGCTAATTCTTTCGCATGATTTTGAGCTTGCTCAATCAAGTTTTCTGCAATATCAAATCCGATTCCTTCTGTACCATATGTTTTCACAATCGATAATAATTCTCTACCATTGTTGCAACAAAACTGAGCAACTTTCTTATTTTTTAATTCTAATGTATCTAATTTTTCTTTAATCTCTGCTTGGATATAGTAACTTGGATTTATTAGAATGTTTTTTGTGACATCCTCTCCCCAACCATCTTTTCTATGATTGAAAGCTTCCTCCCATGCTTGTTTGTTGTCTTTTATATAATTCATTTTGAATAATAAGTTCCTTCCTTATTTTCACTCTTTCCATTTTCTTTTGTCTCCTTTCCCAGTTAGTAGTAACTGTTATTATCTATTATAAATGTTTATTTCGTGACCAGCAAACGATTTTGAAAATCTATTTAAGCATGAGATAGTATGTATATTGACAATGAAGACATTCAAAAAAGAAAATGAACCCTTTTTCAAAAAAATTACATCTATTATTAAGTGAGGAGAAAAATATGGACGAAAATTTTATGCAAGATAATTTACCTCTATTTATGGTTGTGTTTGTATCTGTATGTTTTATACTTTTAGTTTTGTTAATTGTTTCTAATAGAAAACAAAAAGCAAAGAAGAAATCGTTATTATCATCTGATCCAAACCTAGTAGAGGTGACATTTGATTATCCAGTTGTGCCAAAAGAAAGGATGGTTATGAATCCAGGGCAGACAGAATATGTTATTTATTCTGTTAATGGAAAACCTGCAGATGTGATAAGTCGCTTAATTCTTGTACCATCAGGAGAATTAGTGATAGATATTCAATTTTACCAAAAGATGGGATATAGTAAGTTTGCGAAATCATTGGCAAGAAGTGAGTGTACGTTTGAAATCGAAAAAGGTAAACAGTATCAAATATTTTATGATTATACAGATGGTTTTCAATATAAAGAAATGAAAGAATAAGACAAGTTTGCTTGGCAGGTTAAAATAAACAGGGATGGGGAAAATGATTTTTATAACAAAAAACAGAAAAAATAAAATTAAAAAACAACTATTGGAAATTATAGTAGAACGTGAAGATCAAGTGTTTCAGTTTGTAAAAGTTTCTAAAAAATTAAATCTTTCTTATAGACAATTATTTAGACTATTATTAGAATTAGAGAATGAAAAGAAAATTGTTACATATCAAAAGTATCCAACGAAAACAATCTTAATTGTAGTAAGTGAGTATTCAAATTATTATTGGAAAGTATATATTCGTTCTGAGAAACATCCAGTTTCAAAAATAGGGTCATATACTAATAAATGATATAAGTTTAACACTCTTCAAAAGAAGATATATTATCTAGCATTCATATATTAGAAGATATATTAAGGCAACACCATATTCATATAAATCTGATTTATATTAAGTAAGTATAATAAAAAGAGTGAATAAATCACTCTTTGTTTTTTTATTGGAGCAGGTGATGAGAATCGAACTCACGTAGTCAGCTTGGAAGGCTGAAGTTCTACCATTAAACTACACCCGCATATCAATAAAAAAAAGATATCATATCAAAATGTATTCTGCAATTTCTATGTTTATAGAAGGATATATATGAGTATGAAAAATCTTTATATATAGATTTAATTATACAAATTTATTTTTACTATCTTACCTGACTAATTGAAAGATGATATAATTTAAACAAAGATTTGGTAAGGCGGGATGAATATGCATTTAATTGATTTTATGAATGAAGATATTAAAAAGAAGCTTGTTAAAAAAACGTATAAAAAGAAAGAGACTATTCTTTTTGCTGAGCAAGAAAATGAATATGTAATTCTTATGATTGACGGCATTGCAGAAGCATTCATCTTAAATGTGAAAGGAAACATCTCAACTATTCATCTTTATAGAAGTGGTAGTTTTTTTGGAGAAATGGAACAATTTAGTGATGGAAAAAACCCCGTTGAAATTGTCGCTTTCACAGATTGTAACGTATATAAACTTCATAGAGATGATTTTTTAAACTGGTTAAAGGGAGATTTTGAAGCTACAAAATTTCTGATTCGAGAAATATCTAGTAAATTGGTTGTAAATGCTGAATTAATTGAAGAATTATCATCTTTAAGTGTTAAAGAACGACTTCTAAGGTGTATATCCTTACACTATTATAGAAATGAATTAAATCTTCTTACCAAAAAACAGCTTGCTAGCGAAGTAAACGCTCCAATTAGAAGCATTAATCGTGCTATAAATGAATGTGTACAAGAACATCAAATTACTTATGAAAACAAAAGATTTAGTGTAATTAATCAGCGAGAGGTATTAAAGAATCTTCCTACAACATAAGTATAATTTCAAAAAAGTATTGGATAATAATTATTCAATACTTTTTTGATTTTGGGTCAAACGATCTAGATTAGTTGTTGTAACCATTCTATAATTGTTTTGAAAGTAACAGTATGGAGGATAACTATGAGTGATATTTTAAGTAGAATTTCAAATAAAATTGGGGATAAGAATATAGTTGATAAGTTATCAGCTCTATCAAAATCAGATTTAAACTCACTTCTATTAGAAGTGTTTGATAGACAAGCAAATACTTTATCTGCAACTGATATTCTAAAGTCGTACCAGCTAAATAGATTTACTATCCCTAGCAGTATAGACCCAGAAGAAATT
>JBKEBJ010000142.1:0-11784 GCA_047973105.1 Coprobacillaceae bacterium
TTTCTATACATTAATTATACCATTTTAATAGCTATATGTATCGAATATAGAGGAAGTCACAAAAAGATGTGAATAGAAAAAACTGTTAACAATCCTTTTTTGATTGTCAACAGTCTGAGAACAATATCTATATAAGATATTGTTCTTTTATACATGTATTTTATGGTATCATAGTATATTTATATATACAATTTATATGACTACCTTCACTTTATTCTTGAAATTATGGATATACATTATTTGTTGAATAATTTATCTAAAATATTATCTTTATTTTCAATAAACATCTTTGTTATTTTATAAGGCTCTGTTTCTTCATACTTTATTTCTGATATATAGTCATTATCAAAAGAATAAATAATAGAATTTCGCATCGCTAATAAAATTGGTGAATGGGTTACGATTAGAAACTGTGATCCATCTTGTATTAATTCTTCTAGTATAACCATTAACGCTAATTGTCTTTGGGGTGACAAAGCTGCCTCTGGCTCATCTAAAATATATAATCCTTTCCCCCGAAAACGATTTGCGATAACATTGTAGAAACTTTCTCCATGCGATTGTTCATGCAATGATCTATCTCCATACTCACTTAAATCCATATAACTATCTCCCACTATACCATCTAAGTAAGAAGCAACATTATAAAAGCTCTCAGCTCGTAAAAAGAAACCATCTTTAACTCGTTTCCCAGTTTTAACAAGTGTGATATCTTCAAATAGAAGTGAATGACTGTCGTGCGTATTAAAAGTGAAATTGAGACTTCCTCCTTCAGGATTAAATCCATAATTAATAGCGATTGCTTCTAATAATGTTGATTTTCCAGTTCCGTTTTCTCCAACAAAAAAAAGTGATTGGACTTGTTATTTTTATAGATGAAAAATGATGAATAGCAGGAATGTAATCAAAGTCATCTAAATCTTTTTTACTTTTGATTTCTTTTATGAATAGTTCTTGCATAGTTCATCTCCTTTACATAATAAAAATGCATCTTTTTATTATTGTACATGTTTTATCTCATACATACAATTTTAAGATGCACCTTATTATATTATTTATTGGCTAGTTGGTAAGCAACATCAATAATCATATCTTCTTGTCCACCAACCATTTTACGATTTCCTAATTCAACTAATATATCTCTAGGCTCTAATTTAAATTTCTCAGCAGCTCTTTGAACATGTAATAAGAAGCTTGAGTATACACCTGCATATCCTAACATTAATGAATTAGCATCAACAATTTGTGGTCTTTGCATAATTGGTGTTACTACATTATTAGCTACATCCATTAGTCCATAAAAATCTAATTCTGTATTATACCCTAATAATTGTAGAACGCCTGCAAGAACCTCTGTCTGTGTGTTTCCAGCTCCTGCACCTAGCCCACATAATGTTCCATCAATATACGTAGCCCCCGCTTCTAGAGCTGCAATAGTATTCCCCATCGCTAGAGCTAAGTTATTATGGGCATGAAAGCCTACAGGAATACTAACTGCAGCTACAACCTTTTCAATGACTTCATGTACTTGTGAAGGCAACATGTGACCAGCAGAATCTGCAATATTTATATAATCTGCACCATAGCTTTCCATTAATTTTGCTTGTGTTGCAATAACATCAGGAGTAGCCATATGTGACATCATTAAGAACCCTACTGCTGTCATTCCTAAATCTTTAGCTGCTTCAATATGTTGTTTACTAATATCTGCCTCGGTTACATGGGTAGCTACTCGAACAGCTTTTACACCACAATGTTCATGTACATATTTTAAATCTTCTACGGTTCCAATGCCTGGTAACAATAATACTGTTAACTTTGCATTCTTTATCACCTTTGATGCTTCACTTAACATTTCAATTTCATTCGACGATGAAAAGCCATAATTATAAGTAGAACCAGTTAATCCATCACCATGAGATATCTCAATAAACTCTACTCCACAAGCATCTAGTTCACTCGCAATCTCTCTTACTTGATCGATAGTAAATGAATGTCTTACTGCATGACTTCCATCACGTAATGTGGTATCAACAACATGTATTTTCTTCATCACATATCCTCCTCAAGTAATTTGGCTGCTATTCTATCAGCAGCAGTTACTGCCGCTGCATTAATAATATCTAAGTTTCCAGAATATGTTGGTAAAAAGTCACCTGAACCTTCTACTTCTACACTAACAGTTACTTTGTCACCTTCTAATAATGGTGGAACTCTTAACTTATACCCTGGTACATATTTTTGAATTTCTTTTACCCTATTATTTACTGATTCAGTAATTTCTTCTATTGATATATTGGTATCTTTAATTTGAACATAAATAGTATTGGTCATCATAATTGGTGGCTCTGCCGGATTCAATACAATAATTGCTTTTCCAACATCTGCACCGCCTACGATTTCTATTGCTTTAGCTGTAGTCTCTGTAAACTCATCAATATTAGCTCTAGTTCCTGGTCCAGCACTTTTAGAGGATATACAAGCTACTATTTCAGCATATTGTCCTCCTGCAACACTTGTAATTGCATGCACTATTGGAATCGTTGCCTGTCCACCACAAGTAACCAAATTTATATTACTTTTATTTTCTTTTAATAATGCTTCTAAATTAACTGAAGGGACCATATAAGGTCCTACTGCAGCAGGTGTTAAATCAATGGCGATTTTACCTGCTTTTTTTAATAAGGGGGCATGAACAAAATGTGCTGATGCACTTGTAGCATCAAATACAATTTTTATATCATCTCTTTGTAGAACCCCATGGACACCATCTATTGATGTTTCAATTCCTAAACTTCTGGCACGTTTTATCCCTTCTGATTCTGCAATACCAGCCATCATAGCCATTTCCATATAGTCACTTCTTAATATTTTATACATTAAATCACTTCCTATATTTCCTGGTCCAATAACAGCTACTTTAACTTTTTCCATAATCCTCCTTCTCTCTATACGAAGGAACAACTAACGGTTCCTAATTCTGCAAATTCTGCTTTGAAAGTATCTCCTTTTTCAGCTACTAGCGCCGCTGAAAGAGCACCGGAAAGAATAACTTCTCCTTTTTGTAAAGTAATGCCAAACTCACCCATTTTGTTCGCTAACCAAGCAACACAATAAGCTGGATTACCTAAAACTGCCTCTCCAGTTCCACTATTAATTAACGTATTATTTTTATAAAGATCCATTTTAATATTTCTAATATCTGTTTTATTTGGATCTATTTTAATGTTTCCTAAACAGTATCCGCCAAATGATGCATTGTCTGCTACTGTATCTACTAGTTTGATTTTCCAGTCTTCAATTCGACTATCTACTATTTCTAATGCTGCAATAACATATTCTGTTTTCTTTAGTACTTGTTCTACTGTAATATTTGGACCAACTAAGTCTTCTTTTAAGATAAATGCAATTTCACCTTCCACTTTTGGTTGTAAAAACAATCTACTATCAACTGTTTTATTAGTAAAATCAACATCACTAAATATATGACCATAATCAGGTTCATTAACATTAAACATTTCTTGCATTGGTAAAGAAGTTAATCCTATTTTCTTACCAGATATTTTTCTTCCTTCCAATACATTTCTTTCAATATTATTAAGCTGAATTTGATACGCATCAATGACATCTATATTATGTGTTGATGATATTGGTGGAATTGCTTTGTGTCTCTTTTGTGACTCATATAGTTTGTCACTTAACAAAGAGTATAATTGTTCTTTATTCATATTATTCTTCTGAAATAAAACTAGCAACTAAAGTATTAAAACGTTTAGATTGTTCTATTTGTGTCCAATGACCACAATGTCCAAAAATATGCAGTTGAGCACGGTCAAGTAGATTGATTAATTTATAAGAATTAGAAACTGGAATTACCTGTTCCTCACGACCATGAACAATTAATACATCATGAGGAATTTTAGACACTTCTTCATCACTATAAGCCATAAAATCAACCCATTGTTGACGAGGTTCTGGAAACATTGCTGAAAAGGACTCTTGAAATCCTGGTTCAATACTTGCTTCATAACGCATTTTAGCTAAATCATCCGTTGCAATAGCTTTATTATCAACGAATAAATGTAACATATTTTTCATGTTTTCAACTGATGGTTTATATCCCCATACGGCATCTAAGCCAGGTGTAATAGTGAAATTAATTCCCATTGCTCCCATTAACACTACTTTACGAATACGTTTAGGATGTTCAATAGCCATCGCAATAGCTAATGCGCCTCCAAAAGAGTTACCCACGATATCTGTTTGTTCAATACCTAAAGCATCTAGAAAATCAACAGCTTGTTGTACCCATATCTTCATATTTAAAGCAATACCTTCTGGTCTATCTGTATACCCAAAACCAACCATATCAGGTGCTAACACACGACATTGCTTTGATAGCTCAGGAATTACTAGACGCCAATTAGCCCAAGCGGATACACCAGGACCTGATCCATGTACTAATAGTAATGGGAATCCTGTTCCTTCATCATGATAATTAGTATTAAAAGTTCCTGTTTTTATATTTTTCGCAATTTCAGCTCTACTCATATTTTTTCCACATTTCTTCTAATTTTAATAAGTAGTAACAATAGCACCAACCATTGTCACTAAATTTTTATATTATGTTACTACTTCTAAATAGTTTTCTTTTAATTTACGATCGTAATAGAAAATCCCTTTTCCAACTTGATCAAAGTCCCATACACGAGTTGGCATATCTGGATAATATGCATATCCTCCTGCAAATAATTCACATCGATTTCCAGATGGATCAAAGAAATACAAAGTGTATCCTCTAGTAATTCCATGACGCATTGGTCCTGCATCAATAACAACATTATTAATTGTTAGAATATCTGCCGCTTTACCTACATCTGTCCATGAATTTAACTTAAAGGCAAAATGATGTACTTTTCCTGGTTGATCAAATTCTAAAACAGCTACATCATGTGGTCTATTTGAACCTGTCAACCAAGTACATAAGTCCCCATTCCCATCTGGCATTTTTGCGACTTCTGTGACCCCTAAGCCCAATACTTCTTTAAAATAACGTACTGTTTCGCTTGCTTTTGGTCCAAATAATAAGGCATGATCAAAGGCACAAGCACCGACACCAATTGGCGGTACTCCCTTTGGCCATATTTCTGGATTCTTTATATCTGGATGTTGTTTTGCCATCTCTACTTCCGCAAAGATATCAATTCGATGTCCAGTTGATGTTTCTACTGCTAATCGTCTACCATAGCCTGGCTGATCACTATTGGCTGGAATGATTTTACATGGAAAGCTAAATGCTTTTGTTTTTGTTTCCAATTCTGTTAGTGTTTCATCACTATCTGCTTTAAAAGCCATAAAGTCCAATCCTGGTTTATCTGCTACCCTAATGGTAAATGTATGATGATCAAATTCATCGTAACCTTTTAAACACACACGACCATCTTCTGTGCGACATACTTCCACTAATCCTAATACATCTTTATAAAATCGTAATGATTTTTCTAAATCTAATACTCGAACTTGCATCATTGATGCACGAGTTACTCCTTTTAGTGCCATAATTTTCCTCCTATAATTGCTTTCACTATATAATACGAATGGTTATATCACTAGTTGGTTGTACACAACAAGCCAACACTCTTCCTGTATCCTCTTCCTCTATTGATATATGAGCTCTACTCATCTTTTGATGAATATGATACTCCCCCTTCAATATATGAATAAGACATTTTCCACAACCGCCACCATAACAACCATAAATAATGTTTCGTAAGCCCTGTCTGCTCATTGCTTGCAGAATATTTTCATTATCTCGACAAGTAATAGTTGTATGAATATCATCGATAGTTATTTGGTATTCTTTCATCTTTTTATCCTCGATAGCCTAGTTTTTTAGATATATCTTTTGTTGCATCTAACAACAATCCTAAATATGCTTGTATATTAGCTTTACTCATTCTAGAAAGTGGCCCAGAAATACTTAATGCGAATACAAGTCTTCCATTATTATCAAAGATTGGTGCAGAAATACAACGAAGCCCATCTAAATATTCTTGATTGTCATATGCATATCCCTGTCTACGAATCTTATCTAATTCTTTATATAACATTTCTTCTTTTGTGATTGTATAAGACGTATACTTTTGCAGACCAACAGTATCCAAAATATCTTTCCATTTTTCCTCTGGTAAAAAAGCTAGTAATGTTTTACCTACCCCTGTACAATGCGCTGGCAATTTAACTCCTGGTGCAGTAACAATACGAATAGAACTATTTCCCTCTTTTTTATCT
Organism: Coprobacillaceae bacterium; assembly: GCA_047973105.1. Lineage (GTDB taxonomy): Bacteria > Bacillota_I > Bacilli_A > Erysipelotrichales > Coprobacillaceae > CAKVJS01. The sequence continues at coordinate 6,292 of JBKEBJ010000142.1, forward strand.
ACATATAATACTTCTCCATTACTTAACATCGCTAAATGAACAGTTTCACTTGTTCTTCTAGCTAATTCCTCCATATATGGTTGAGCTATTTCCTTTTCACTCCAAGTATTCATGATTTGACTACCGAGTTCAAATAATTGAACCCCTAGTTTATACTTACCCGATTCTTGAACTTGTTCTAAGTATCCAATATCGACTAGTGTTGATAGTAATCCATGAAGTGTACTCTTTGCCATATCCAAACGTTTGGATAAATCTGAAAGTGATATAGGGATTCTTTCATAAGCAATAACGTCTATAATCTTTCCAGCTTTTACAATAGATTTAATATTACTTTTGTTTTCCATCATCCTATTATCACTCCTCTCAAATAAGGTTTATGGTTGCAACACTTCCTTACAACTTCATTATATTGTAAGCGTTTTCTTTTTAATAGTGTTTTGCACTATTTTCGAATATCTTTTGGTAATAACGAACAAGTGGAAATGCAATACCATATTTCACAATTACTACTCTATCTTCACCATTATTTAGATATAAAAAAAAGACAATATGATGTTATTATCTTTTCAAAGTATTGTATTAGTTAAATCTTTTCATCTATATAATAGTCTTCAGGATATTTCATTTTAGATAGATATCTTTTCAAATTAGAATGAATTGCATCTTTATTATCTGGGAATCTATGCCATACTGGTCTAAATAACTCAATGTATTCTATACTTGGAACATCATGTATTAAAGCTTGTAAAACATTTCTAACTAAAATACCATCCTCACTATCTAGTAAAGGATACAATAATTGTTTATATTGATTAAAATAATTAAACTGTCGCATTCGATATATTGCCGTTCCTTTAATATTATTATTTTGATGATTTAAAAAGGGAATATACGTAGAAATAGAAATACTCTTGTACTTATCTAATCTTAAGCATGCAGTAAAAAAGTGTGAAGAAATTTGAAATCTTTTTCTTATATGTTCACGGTCTGCCAATTCTGGTAATTTTTCAATCAAATGCTGATAATCAGCTTCTTCAAAATGATACATTGAAGACTCTTCAGCAATAAAAAATTCTACCTCTTCAATTGTATTACTATATAAGTGTGCCTTATATATTTGTTGTACTACATCTAAACGATATTTTTGTAAACTATAACAAGCTTGTTTTACATATAAAATATCTGTATGTGTTGTTGCAATACTTTCTAAAAAATTCTTTGTCTTTTTTTAAAAGTTTTGGGAATATGGAAAAGGTTCTAAGGATATCTTGTTGATATATAGGCTCTTTTACTTGTTGATATAATTGTTGTAGCTCTATTTCATCACCTGGCACGGAAAATAGTACACTAGATGGTCGAATATCATTATAAAAAGCATCTACCCATCTTTCATACCAATCAAGAAATTGTAAGTCGTAAATAAAAGTGAAGGTATGCCCTAAATCATAATCTGTTCTAATAATTCTTCCTCGATACTCACCAGTAACAACAAGTGCCATATCATAACTACAACCTTCCGTTCCTATTTGTAATAATCCTTGAAAAATCATATCTCCTGATTCTTCATTCATATTTTCTAAAGCATCCATTTCTTCATCACTCATAAATGGAAATAGTGGATTGTTTTTAGTTATATCACTTTCACAATATATTTTTTCTAATGGAAAGAAGCCATACGCTACACCAGGTCCACCATTGGAAATATGTGTTAGAAATATTCGATAAGATCTTGGCAATATAATTTTCTTTTCTTTTTCAAAGGTACTAACTGCCTCTTCACTAGTAGGTACATTCCAATGATACTTATGACTTGATGATCCGAAATGTTGATAGCTTGAATCGATTGCCTTAATCCCTTTTATCTTTTTAAGAATACGACTGACTTGTTTTTCTTCTTGTTTTGTTAATAACATAAAACACAACCTCTCTTTATAATTAATATAGAATTTTTAAAATAAAAAGAATATTTCAAGAATAGATATTCTTTTATTTAATTAGTCCTTTCTATAACAAAAACATGATACCTGATGATCATTCACAACGCCTGTTGCCTGTAAATAGGCATACATAATAGTTGTTCCTACAAATTTAAATCCACGTTTCTTTAAATCTTTACTAATTGCATCGGATAAAGGGGTAGATACTGGTACGTCCTCTTTTGATTTCCAATGATTAATAACTGGTTTATTATCTACAAAGTTCCATAAGTATGTATCAAAACTTCCAAATTCTTTTTGAATATCTAAGAATAACTTTGCATTAATAATTACTGCGTTTACTTTTAATTTATTACGAATGATACCTGGATTTTGTAATAAGGAATCTATTTTACTTTGATCATAATTTATAATTTTCTGTAAATCATAGTTATCAAAGGCCTCTCTCATCGTCTCTCTACGTTGTAGTATTGTCGACCATGAAAGACCTGCTTGCATGCCTTCTAATACGATAAATTCAAATAATACTTGATCATCATGAACTGGTACTCCCCATTCCTCATCATGATATTGAACATCTAAATCTGAGGCATTTTCTGCCCAACTACAACGTTTCTTTTCCATTAGTATTCTCCTTGTTTTTTATTACATTTCTCTTACTCATTATAATATAAAAAATAATGAAAAGACAGATATTATTATACCTGTCAACATCTATTATTTTATTGTTTCCAAATTACAGAATAAACTTAGTAAATTATCATTTGGATCTTTTATAATCGCATATCTTTGTCCCCATGGAGCATCCCAAGCATCTCTAAATATTGTATAGCCTTCTTCTTTCATTTTATTAGCTAGTATATCTACTGCTTCTATAGTCGGCATTTTGAACGCTAATTCTATTTTATCTCCACTACTTGTAGGTTCAAATCCATATATTCCTGTAATCATTTTTTTCGTATTTAAAGAAATTCGTATTCCATCATGTTCTAGCTCTACATAATCATCCCCATGTCTAGCACTAACACCTAATCCCATACACTCATAAAATTTTATAGATTCATCCATATCTTTAACAATAATTCCAATCATATCTAAATTCATATTCATACCTCTCTTTCTTTATCAGTATAACAAAAGGAATGTGACATCTATATGTCACATTCATAAACTTTATTCATATCTTTTATTTTATTTTTTATTTCTTGATGAAGCTCTTTGGGTTCTAATACCATCACATCACTTCCAAAACTTAATATCCAAGAAATTAGATATTCCTTATTCACAAATCCTCTTTCAAAATATATTCCATCTTCTTTTTCAATAAAACTGTGAATTCCATAATCATCAACTAAGCGATACTTCACTTTTGGATTAAAGATAGCCTTCACATGATATTTTGATTCATTGAAATAATCTTCTTGTTGATGTTCTATAGTGTAAGACTCAAATAATTCCTCTGTTTTTTCTAATTTATCTATTCGATTGAGTTTATAATATCGAATATCATTTGCCTTATTACAAATTCCTACTAAATACCATGAACTCCAACGAAAGCTTATTTTTATAGGAGATACTTTTTTATATTCTTCACTAGCATTAGAATAATATAGAAATGTAAGTTTTGTTTGATTAATAATAGACTGTTTTATAATTTCTATTTTAGGAATAAGGGTATATCCATACCATGATGACAAATCAATATCTATTACTTCATTATAAGGAACTGTATTTGTATGTCCTAATAATTTATTAATAAAAGTTGGTAATACAGGGGTTGTACTAACGCTATCCATTGCTTGTAATCCCTGTAAAATAGTTTCTCTTTCTTCTGTACTAATTAATTGTTTATCCAATTGATATCCTTCTTCAATAGATATTCCTCCCTCATATCCAGATTGCGTCATAATAGGTACACCAGCGACTAATAATTTATCGATATCTCGGAGCACAGTTCTTCTAGATATTTCAAAGTAATCAGCTAATTCTTTTGTCGTCACCTTTTCTTTTTCTAATAGTATTAGCACGATTTCAAATAATCGATTCATATGTTTCTCCTCATTATGTAATGTTTAAAATACGATGTACTATTTTTCGTATTTCTTTTATTCTTGTTTTTTCAAACTCTGGATTTTGTTTAAACCACCTTTGATTAAGTGGTGAGGGATGAGGCAATACAAACGCTGGTTTTCCATTTAATTCTTGATTATTGAAAATTAATGTAGTAAATTGTTGCCTGGGAAATAACATCTTGGCTGCATAACTACCAATCACTATATATATTTCATTATTCACTATTTCTAATTCTTTTGGTAACCATTTTTTAGAACAATGTTTAGGTGGTGGATTATCACCACCACTTTTAGATTTACCAGGATAACAATGGGCCATAGACGCAATATAAAAATTATCTTTATTATAAAATAGTGCGTCCGATATCTCATACCATTGATTTCGTAACTTCTTACCACTTAAATCATTGAATGGTTTCCCAGTATTATGCACTAACAAAGATGGAGCTTGACTTATTTGCATAATCTTTGCATTTTCATTTCCCCACATAATTGGATGGGGTTCAAAGCCAAATTTTTCTTCACAATCTCTACATTGTATTAATTCCTTTTTTAATTTCAAATAATCATCCATGTATTTCACCTCTTTTGTTATCAGTGTAACATATATAATTTTATCTTGTACAAGATTTCCGATTTTATTAGTCATAAATCAACATAATTTATAATTCTTTGTATATATTTATATAGAATTATAAATATATATTTAGGAGATGACTATGAAAAGAATCGTACCTTTAGAGAAACAAGCAGAAGCAGTATGTGATGCTGCTGCAATACCACCTTTGATTTATCAATTACCACCTGCACAAGGTAGAGAAGTTTTAAATGAATTACAAAATAGCCCAGTTTATAAGTATCCAGCTGATATCACCACTATCCCTTTCATGACAAGTAATTGGGGTGAGATTAAAGTGCATTGTATTAAGCCTGAAAATATAAATACAGACTTAAATGTGATATTGTATATCCATGGTGCTGGATGGGTATTTGGAAACCTGCATACGCATGATAAATTAGTACGAGAATTAGCGAATCGCACCAATTCTATCATTGTTTTCCCAGAGTATTCCCTTTCTCCAGAAGCAAAATATCCAACAGCTATTGAACAGTGTTATGAAACACTTATTTCTATTCCGCAAATATTACAACAGATTAACTGGCAAGGAGAATTAGATACGTTAACAGTTGCAGGAGATAGTGTTGGTTGAAATATGGCAACTGTTATGACTTTATTATCTAAATATCGTAAAGGACCATATATTCATAAACAATTACTATATTACCCAGTTACTAATGCATATTTCAATACGGATTCATATAACTTCTTTGCGACAGATTATTATTTATATCGAAATGGAATGATTTGGTTTTGGAATCAATATACTAATAATGATAATGAAAGAAATCAAATTACTGCCTGTCCACTATTGGCTTCAATAGAACAATTGGAAGGCTTACCAGACGCTATGATTATTAAT
>JBKEBJ010000194.1:0-20561 GCA_047973105.1 Coprobacillaceae bacterium
AACAAAATATATATTAGCCTAATTGCTGCCTTGATTATTGTAGGAGGAGTTGTGTTTTGGGGAACGAGCCAAAATGCCAGATTCGATGTTTTATCATTAGAAGAGGATGGTACAGTCTTAAATAAAGATTATGAGACTGTACAGTTCTCTAAAAAAGATACGATTTATCGAAATTGGAATTCAGAACAAGTAATCCTAACAAATGATGAAACAGAAAAGAATGTAATGTCTGATTCATCGATGTTAATTATGAATTCTGGATCTCTAATGTTCTTACAACAAACACCAAATATTGATGTATCTGGTGTTTCTAGAAATACAGATGCCAGATCTGTATATAAGAAAACAGGAACAGGATTCCGTAATGACTATAACAATGAAATAGTAGAAAAAGAGGTGGTAAAATTAGCGAATCGTCAATATTTTGTAGCAGGTTCAGGTTCTTTATATGTGGATGGAGAACTTGTTGGCGAAGCTACAGATCCATTATTATTAGTTGATAAAACAGGAAGTGTAACAGCTTTGGTTGATAATGGAACAAGAAAAGATCGCTATATTGGTCACTTTGTATTTGTTTTAGATGACACTCATAGAGTGGATGTCAGTGATGAAAAATATTATGTTGAAGATACAGTCATTGATTTAAGCAAATATGGTGGAACTGATAATGAAAAATTAGTAATAAATGAGGAAGAAGAATTAGATGAAGAGGATACTACTGTAGATGGTGGTGGAAATGAAGGTAATGGTACTGGAGAAGGAACAGGTAATGGAAATATGAGTAGTGATGAAGCTGCCCAAGCCATTAAAGATTTACCATCGGTTCAAAGTATCGAGGAATTGAATGCCTTAATTGAACAAATCAACCAATCATCAACAAATAAAGTACCTATCGTTGAATTAACTTCTAAAAAAGTTACGGCAACAGGACTAAGAAGTAATCTGTTTGTTAGTGATCCATCTAACACATTAGTAGGACAATTACAATTTGATGTTCTAAATTCTAGTGGTGAAGTTGTTAAAACATATTTTGAGAACGGTCGTGCAAGTACTTTAGATATATCAGGATTACAAATTAATACTTCTTACTCATTACGCCTATCATATCAATATGATTTAGGTAATGGGATGGGAGTACAAACAAACAGTGTAACTGCAGTTACTTTCACAACACAAAACGTAAGCGCAATATATAGTTTTTCAGATATCGCAGCGACTTCATTTAGTGTTGATGTTAGCTTAGATTCAGTTATTGATAACATTAGAAGTAGTAAATTATTAGTATATAAAGCAGATGGAACATTAGTAAATACAATTGATGTTGATCCAAGTGTATTAAATGCTGGTGGAAGTCGTGTAGTGGTTCGTGATGTTACGGAAAATACAGCGTATAAAGTTGTATTAAAAGTGAAGTTACAAACAGGTGAAGATATTACATTTAAGGACTCACGTCAAGTTACTACTTATAATTCTGTGTCATTACGTTCGTATAGTTTAAATCGTAGTCAAATGAATCAATACAATTTGGAATATGATTTATCTTTGTACGATTACCAAGTGGATAGTGTTTCTATTGAATTAAGCACTACCTCTTGGTTTCAAACAAAGACTATACCAGTAGAAATTATTAAGAAAACAGATACAGAAATATCATTTATTCCTTTATTAGAGGAAGAATCAAATGGAATCAATGCAGTTGTTCGATTCTCACTTAAGAGTAGCGATAGTAATCAAAAAAAGGACTTTACATATGATATCGGAAATCTTGATTTTAAAAATGATAATCAATTAGTATATAATGCCTTTTTTGAGGGTGTAAATAGTACTGAGATATTTACTAATTATTCTGGAAAACTACTGTTTTATTTTAAAGATTATATAGAAGATTCAGAGTATCAAATTGTATTTGAAAAGAAAATAAAAGATGAATATGAAAAAATTGCGACTATCAATGTTTCTGGAAAGAATATTAAAAATACAGAAATAGGAACATACATTAGTGAATACAACATAGAAGATGAATATCGTGTTGTTGTCTATGACAGTATTGATGGGATTGTTAATTATACATATCTCAACACATAAGGAGGATTAGTATGGATTTTGTAGTAGGTTTAAGCTTATTAGGTGCAGCTATCGTAGTAGGGTTAGCGATCTTAGGCGTAGGAATAGGACAAGGGATTGCTTTAAGTAAGGCAACAGAAGCAGTTGGGAAAAATCCTAATGCGAAAAAAGAAGTAACTTCTATGTTATTTGTAGGATTAATGATGATGTTAGCGATTATTTTATTTGCGATTGCGTTAGCAGTAATTCTAATTTATGCAAACCCATTTGTAAAATAGAAGTTAGATAGGAGGGTTTCATGCATAAAGAAGTATATATGATTCTAGAAGTAATCATGGCTATTGCTAGTATAGGGTTAGTTAGTATATTTATGGTTTTATTAATTGATTTTATTTCTAGAAAAACAAAGTTAAATATTAATTATATAATAAAAGAAACAAAGTTTCATGAGGAAAATGTAAAAGCTTTAGAAACAAAATATGAATCTGATATGCAAAATAAAGAATTAGAAATCAGTATTTTAAAACAAGATTTAAATACGAATAAAAAATGGTATAGTGAAAAGATATTACAATATGCTAATACACCAAGTGTAGAAACTGAAGTGATGAATACTGTATCTCATACAATGCATAATACCATGCAAGAAACAGGGACAAGTATTATTCCCCAGGAAATTGTTGGACTTGTTTTTCAAGATGCTTTACATGACTATAAAACAAATGAAGAGAGTTTGGTTAAAAGTAGTATTGATGATTTTGAATATGCAACAAAACGTTATGAGATACGTTGTGCCTTACCTTATGTATTTATTATTCGAGTAATGGATATGTATGATAAAGATGCAAATATGAAATTTAGAGATTGTTTTACATGGTTTATGGCATATTATAATACACCAAATGCGAAAAGAATTTTAAGAAATCGATTCTTATCTGCAGAGGAAAAACTAAATCAAATAATAGAGGAAATTGATTTATTAACAGTTAACGCTGATTTTAGTGAGTTCTTATTATATGTTTTAAAAACATATAATTATAAGCATATTACAAATATTTATAGAAATTATACGAGATGCTTTAACTACCGATATGCAACAGGAGATGTTATTGTAAGCTATGCGAACGAGTATATTAAAGACTTATTCTTAAAGTATTGGGAGTATGAAGATAGTAGATACACAGTAATTTTTAAGGAGAAAGCAGATCTTTTAGAGGGGCTTTCTATCCAATTTGATGATATTTTTATTGATTATACATACGAAACATTAGTAATGAAATACATCAATAAAGTAAAGAGGAGTTATAAATGACAAAAACAGTAAAGTTTGATATGGATAAATTCACAAAAGATGTGGATTGGGAATATATAAAAAATAATGGTCGTGTAGAAAAAATCTCTGATGGTATCGTCTTTTGTTCTGGATTAGAGAAAGTGCGTATGCACGAAGTTGTAATTATTAATCAAAAAGTAAAAGGAATTGTATTAGATTTATCAGAGGGTCTAGTAGGTGTTGGAATATTGAAATTGGATGCTCCAATATTAGAAGGCGATGAAGTTTGTGCAACCAACCAATTATTTAGTATTTCTGTTGGTGAATCAATGGTAGGGCGTGTTATGAATGCCTTAGGTGAAACATTAGAAGGAAAAGCTAATGAGGCGGTATACAATACCGCAAATGGAGATAAATCCGTATTTATGCCAACAGCGAATATTACGGATGTAAAAGATGTCTATCGTCCAATGATGACCGGAATATTAATGTTAGATGCCCTAATTCCAATTGGAAAAGGTCAAAGACAGCTAATTCTAGGAAATCGTCAAATTGGTAAAACACAAATTGGGATTCAATCGATTCTAAATCAAAAAGGAAAAGATGTACATTGTGTGTATGTATCAATTGGACAAAAAATGTCTTATATCGCTGATGTTGTAGAAACACTAACAAAAGAAGATGCAATGAAATATACAACAATTGTTGCTACAAGTGCTAGTGATTCTATTACAATGCAATATTTAGCACCTTATGCGGGGATGACTTTTGCAGAAGAACTGCGTAATGAAGGAAAAGATGTATTAATCATCTTTGATGATTTATCAAAACATGCAGATATTTATCGTACGATTAGTTTATTATTTAAACGTCCACCAGGACGAGAAACATATCCAGGAGATATTTTCTACATTCATTCAAGTTTGTTAGAAAGAGCTTGTCAGTTAAGAGAAGAAAAGGGTGGAGGTTCTATTACTGCCTTCCCTATTGTTGAGTTATTATCAGACGATTTAACATCGTATATACCAACGAATATCATTTCTATAACGGATGGACAAATATATTTAAAATCAGAATTATTTAATCAGAATCAAAAACCAGCCATCTCGGTAGGAGAATCTGTATCCAGAGTTGGTAGTAATGGACAATACTCATTAATGAGTAAATATAGTTCAGGGTTAATGTTAACATTATCTCAATACTATGAATTAAGCGAGTTCTTAGCTTTTGATAATAATCTTAGTGAAGAGAATATGAAAATGATTAAAGATGGGGAAATACTATTAAAACTTTTCCACCAAGAATTAGATCAACATTACTCTTTAACACAACAAATATTCTTATTATATGCTTTTAAAGAAGACTATTTTGCGAAAGTATCATTAGATAACTTATTAGCAGTGAAGAATCAATTATTAATTGCGATTCGAGAAATGCCTAATTATGAGAGTATTGAAACAGAATTAACAACAGCGAAAGAATTAAGTTCTGAGATCAAAGAGGCTTTTGATAACATCTTTATGACGATTGTGAGGTAGTAAATTATGTCTGGACAATTGAAAGATTTACATAGAGAGGTAGAAGCCTTAAAACGAACACAAAAAGTAATACATGTAAATGAAATATCAACGATGAGTCGTATTAATAGAATATTGCGTAAAGCAGAGAAAGCGGCTAGTTATCAAAAAAGTGTATTAACAACATTAAAACAATTAGCTAGTAGAATTGAAACACCAATTAGCACAGTAAATGAAGATAAACCAAAGTTGGTTATCATTGTAACATCAAATCGTGGATTTTGTGGTTCTTATAATATTGATGTTGTTCAAAAATCAAAAGAAGTGTTAGAAGGATTAGAAAAGAAACCAAAATTATTAGTGATTGGTAGACAGGGATATAAAAATTTACAGCGTGAAGGGCATAACATTGTTGAGTATATTGATAAACCAGTAGAGGATATTACATTAGAAGATACTGCCGAACTAACATCAAAAGTATTGCAGGAAATTCATGATGGAGAGATTTCTTCTATTGAAATTATCTATACTAAATATGAAGATGCATTGCATAGTACGGTTACAGAATCAAATCTTTTTCCATTAGACGCAATTCAAGAAGAAGATGAAGAAGTAGAGGATTTAGATGGTATTCTAGATTTTGAAGAGGATGAAGAAGAAATACTATCTTTATTAAGTGAGAATTATTTATGTGGGTTATTATATAACTTATTATTAAGTTCTGTAGCTAGTGAATATTGTGCTAGAAGAATGGCCCTGTATTTAGCCAGAGAATCTATACAAGAACGTTTGCGTTCTGTAATTCAACTAGAACATAAAGAAAAAATGCAAGCAAGTACACGCGAGTTATTCGATATCATTACTAGTGCAAGAGCGATTGGAGAGAATGAAAATGAGTAGTAATAAAGATATAGGTACAATTATTGCAATTAGTGGATTTATATTAGAAATAGAATTTGAAGAAGGAACATTACCAGAAATTGGGATTGCCTTACGCTATAAAACATATCAAGATGAATATGTTGCGGAAGTTGTTGAACACTCTGGAATTAGTACAGTAAAAGCTATCGCTATTGGGGAGGTAAGTGGACTTTCTCGTGGTACAAAAGTAGAAAATTTACATCATTCTTTAGAAATACCTGTTGGTGAAGAGGTATTAGGAAGAATGTTGAATATATATGGTAAACCAATCGATGGATTACCTATGGAAGATGTAAAATTAAAGAAGTCTATCTATCAAGAAGCACCACGCTTAGAAGGACTTTCAACAAAGAAAGAAGTATTAAGAACAGGAATCAAAATTATTGATTTACTTTGTCCAGTTTTAAAAGGTGGAAAAGCTGGGTTGTTCGGTGGTGCCGGAGTTGGAAAAACAGTATTAGTAAAAGAATTAATTCATAATGTTGGGGAAAGTGGAAACTATTCAGTATTTGCTGGGGTTGGTGAAAGAACTAGGGAAGGTGTTACGCTGTACGAAGAATTAAAAGAAGTAAATGTATTAGAAAAAACAGCTATTGTTCTAGGTCAAATGAATGAATCACCAGGAGTCCGTATGCGTACAGCTTTATCCGCTTTAACAATCGCTGAACATTTTAGAGATGTTAATAAACAAGATCTATTATTCTTTGTGGATAATGTTTTCCGTTTTATTCAAGCGGGTTCAGAAACTTCTGCATTGATGGGGAAAATCCCTATCTCTGGTGGATATCAATCTACCTTAACACAAGAAGTTGGAGAATTCCAAGAGCGTATTGTTTCAACTAAAGAAGGTTCAATCACTTCTATCCAAGCAGTTTTCTTACCTGCTGATGATGTTGATGACCCTTCAGCAGCAGCCGTATTCTCGCATTTAGATTCAACTATTGTTTTGGATAGAAAAATCGCTTCTATTGGAATTTATCCAGCAATTAATCCTTTAGAATCAACTTCTCGTATTTTAACACCACAATATGTTGGTGAAAGACATTATACATTAGCGAACCAAACTAAAGAATATCTACAAAAATATGAAGAATTACAAGATATTATTAATGTTCTTGGTATTGATGAGTTAAGTGATAATGATAAAAACATTGTATATAGAGCTAGAAAATTACGTAATTTCTTCTCACAAAACTTCTATGTTTCTGAACAATTTACTGGTAAACCAGGAAAATATTATAGTTTGGATGAAACATTAGATTCTGTAGAACTAATATTAAATGGATCATGCGATCACCTTAGTGAACAAAAGTTCTTATATGTAGACAGTGTAAAAGATTTATTAGGGGCTGGTTAAATGAAATTACAAATTGTTTCACCAGCAGGCTTAATGTATGAAGAGGAAGTTAAAGGTTTTTCTATTAACACAAACACTGGAGAACGTAGTATTTTAGATCGACATGGTGATTTTATTGCCTTCTATCAATTTTCAGATATTTCTATTCTATATGATGAAAAAGCAACAAATACAACAGTATCTACATATTATGTAGCGCTAGGTTATTTATATGTAAGTGATAATAAAGCATATATTATTGCCCAATTAGCTTCTGATAAAAAAGAAGAGATACAAGCCACATATAATCGTATATTAAAGATTCGTGGAGACAATGCTAATGTCTAACTTTATAACAAATAATCTGTGTATTTGTTTTATTAGTAGCTTAGGTGTAGGAATCTATAGTTTATTAAATAAGCCACATACTGGAAGTTTAAAGACTATCTCAAGATTACAAACAATGTTATATACATATGGTTTACATCATGAGATATTGGCTATCTTTTATACTTTAGTTTGTACAAATATAACATTCATCATTATGTTAATCATGAGTAGCTTTTCGATATATTCTTTCATCATAGTAACGTGTATTATTAGTGTGGTTCACGCTTTATACGTTGGAAAGAACTATCATTTTAATAATAAAAGCGTAATGATATTAATAATGTTATGGAGATTCATCTCTATAGGAGTAATATTTGTAACAACAAATTATAATTTGCCAATTCTTGCTATAGTATATATGGTGATTGAAATACCTGTATGGATAGGTATTAACAAATTGTTATATAGATATGGAAATAGAATAAAAGGAGGCATATCGTGAAAAATAAAGCACTATTAAAAATAGGGATTGTAATGTTTTCAGTTTTAGTTGTATGTTTAGGAATATATTCTTTTTTCTCATATCAAGACAATCAAAAAATTGATAAAGAAATAAAAATATTAGAAGAAGAAATGGCGGTTATTGATACGACTTTACAAAGTTATATCGATGGTGGATATTTGGATGCTAATAGTCAAAGTGCAATAAAGAATATACGATTAGAATATACTTTAGATATCGAAGAAAGAGATATTACAGAAGCCAAAGAAAAACTAGAGAAATATCGAGAAGAAATAAATACATATTTTCAAACAGGTGTAGCTAGTACTTTTAATGGAATCAAACAAACATTTGAAGAACAAATATTAAAAGATATTAGTAACTATACACAAGAAGAACAAATAGAAATTACCCAGTTAAAAGAAGATGGATTAATCATTACTGAAAAGGAATCTATTAGTTTAGAAGATATAGAATCATTAAGTAGCATTAACACTTCATTGGCTACGTGGCATGGAACAGCTGCAGAAAGACTAGCGCAGGAAGAACAAAATCGAATACTACAAGAACAAGAAACAGAAAGATTAAAGAATGAAAATCTCTGGTTAGAATACCGAACAAATAGATAGTAATTCTTTATAGAAATATTTAGGTAAGAGCTTAGTATAAAACGATATCTTTAGTTAGATATCGTTTTATTAATTGAAATTCTATATAATAACTTAACAATCTACATAAACCTTTTAAAATCAATAAAATACATCAAAAATATTTTGAATTCGTATAGATAACTTGATATGATATTTTATGTAAGAGGTATCTTACATATAGGATATGAGCATACAAAGAAAACTATACTTATAAATAAAAATGAATAAAGTAGTTTGAAAAAGCTCTTTACACATTTTCTTTCCCAAAACACACACATATAATTATAGTATAGAAAGTACTTGTACTTGACTCGGGACACTATTTATAGTGTCTTTTTCTTTTTGATATAATATAAAATATAAGATAATAAATTTACTGATTTCAAGGTACTATGAATAGTATCTTTTTTTGTTGTAGGATAATAAGTATGTTTGATTCCGAGCCTAGTTATGGTAAAATAATAAAATGAAAAGAGGTGGGAAAATGTATATTGTCAGTATATTAGTAGAACATCCTGTACATGCATTAGATACAACATTTGATTATCTATCAAATGAGATGGTAGAAGCAGGAATTCGTGTACAAATACGTTTTGCCTCACAAGCACTAATTGGATATGTAGTGAAATGTCAAGAGACGGAGTATACAAAAGAACAATTAGAAGAAAAACATGGTTTTAGATATCGATATATTGAAAGTATTATTGATGAACACTCATTATTAAATGAAGAATTACAAGCACTATCTATTGACTTATCAAAGCTAACATTAGCCCCACGTATTGCCTGTCTTCAAACAATGTTGCCCCCCCAGTTAAAACCAAATAGTTCTAAGGGAGTAGGAATAAAGTATGAAAGAAGAGTACAAGTGATAGATGCTAGTATTCAATGTAAGACAAAAAAACAACAAGAAGCATTATCGTTTTTAGTAGATAATCCTAATATTTTAATAAAGGAAATTCCTTATAGTGATGCTGTATTATCAAAATTAGTAGAACAAAAAGCTATCACTATTCTAAAAGTAGAAAGCTATCGAGATCCTTATGATACAATTAATGAAGAGATTCCTTTACATGCTTTGACTAAAGAACAACAGGGCGTGGTTAATGGCATACTTGGTAGTTTAGGAACTTCTAAAACAAGTTTGATTCATGGTGTGACTGGTTCAGGAAAAACAGAAGTGTATCTACATCTTTCAAAATATGTGGTGATGCAAGATAAAACAGTTATTATTTTAGTTCCTGAAATATCATTAACACCAATGATGGTGAAAGCTTTTAAACAACAATTTGATAGTCAAGTAGCGATTCTACATTCACGTTTATCAATGGGAGAACGTTATGATGAATATCGTCGTATTTTACAAGATGAAGTAAAGATTGTTGTAGGGGCACGTAGTGCTATATTTGCACCTTTACATAATATTGGAATGATTATTTTAGATGAAGAACATGATGCCAGTTATAAACAGGAAAGTACACCTAAGTATCATACTTTACAAATTGCTAGAATGCGAGCTAAATATCATCAATGTCCAGTTATTTTAGGAAGTGCAACACCATCTTTAGAATCTTATAGTCGTGCTAAAAAAGGGGTGTATGATTTATATGAACTTCCAAATCGTATCAATCAAAAACCATTACCTAAAACCACAATAATTGATATGGCTAAAGAAATACGCCAAAAGAATTATTCTTTATTTTCCAAAGAAATGAGAGAACATATTCAAAAAACAATAGATGATAATAAACAAGTAATATTGTTATTAAATAAAAGAGGGTATGCAAGTTATATTCGCTGTTTAGATTGTGGCGAAGTAATTACTTGTCCAAATTGTGATGTCACACTAACATATCATAAAGATGGACGAAAAATGAAATGTCATTATTGTGATTATGAGACTTCATTTATTACACAATGCCCAAACTGTACGAGTCATAATGTTAAGTTAGTCGGTAGTGGAACACAAAAGATTGAGGAAATTATTGAACAAACGTTTACTAATGCAAAGGTGATTCGTTATGATGTTGATACAACAAAACGCAAAGGAAGTCATGAAAAACTATTACAACAATTTGAAAAACAAGAAGCCAATATTTTACTTGGAACACAGATGATTGCGAAAGGTTTAGATTTTAAGAATGTAACATTTGTTGGAGTATTGAATGCTGATATTAGTTTACATATTCCCGATTTTAGAGCGAATGAAAGAACTTTTCAATTATTATGTCAAGTTGCTGGTCGTTCGGGTCGTGGAGAAAATGAAGGTCAAGTAATGATTCAAACATACAATCCAGAACATTTTATTTTTACTTGTGTAAAAAATCATGATTATCATCATTTTTATCAAGAGGAGATGAAATATCGAAAATTGGCGAAATATCCACCTTTTGTTCATATGGTTAGTATTTTGATTGAAGGTAAAAAAGAACAGGATGTAGAACAGACAAGTATTCAAATAAAATCATATCTCCAAAAACAACTACAAAATGTTATTATTTTGGGACCTGCCAATAGTATCATTTATATGATGAAAAATCAGTATCGAAAACGTATCTTACTTAAGTTTACAAACAGTAAAGAATTATATTCTGTTTTAAGTGATATGCAAGATTTTTATAATAAAGAGAAACATAGTAAAGTATTAGTAACTTGTGATTTTAATCCGAATTCACAAATATAGAAAGGAATTTTATGGCTAGAAAAATAGTATTAGATATTATTGTTAGATATTTAAGAGAAGGAAGTTATTTAAATATATTATTGAATGATCGTTTAGAAAATACAGAATTATCAAGAAAAGATAAAGATTTAATTACTAGAATTGTATATGGAACAATTCAAAATAAAATGTATCTAGAGTATCAATTAGCACCATACTTAGAAAACAAAAAAGTAAAACCATTACCACAGGCGGCACTATTAATGTCTGCTTATCAAATATGTTTTTTAAATAAAATACCTACGTATGCGATTCTTAATGAAGCTGTTGCTTTAGTAAGTGAAAAAGATCGATATGGTGGTAAATTTGTGAATGCAATCCTACGTAATTATATTAAAGATGGAATACGTGATGTTAAAATGGATTCTGTAGAAGAACAAATATCGATTGAAACAAGTCATCCATTATGGATGGTTAAAATGTTTAGTAAACAATACGGACTAGAAGAAACTAAAAAAATCTGTATAAGTAATAATGAAATTCCTACTAGAGCTGCAAGAGTTAATACCCTATTAACAAAAAAAGAGGATATTATAAAGGAAGAGGGTTTTAGCGATGGTTATCTTAGTGAAGATGCAGTATTGTTTGCTTCAGGTAATATTGCGAATACTGAGTACTTTAAAAAGGGATATCTAACGATTCAAGATGAATCTAGTCAGTTAGTAGCTAGATTTTTACATCCAAATAAAGATGAAAAAGTATTAGATATGTGTTGTGCACCGGGAAGTAAAACAACGCATTTGAGTGCTATTATGGAGAATACTGGTGAGATTATCGCTGGAGATATCTTTCCTCATAAATTAAAATTAGTAGAAAATAATGCAAAAAGAATGCATGCTACTAATATTACGTGTAAACAACAAGATGGAACAAAACTAAAAGAGAGTTATGAACCAGAAAGTTTTGATAGTATTTTATTAGATGCTCCTTGTAGTGGTTTTGGGGTTTTACGTCGAAAACCAGAAATTAAGTATCATGATGCTAGTGCTATGGATACGATTATTCCATTACAATTAAAATTATTAGAAAATGCATATTATTTGTTAAAAAATAATGGTAAAATGGTTTATAGTACTTGTACTTTAAATAAAAAAGAGAATGAATTAATGATTAAAAAGTTCATTGATTTATATCCTGATATGCAAGTCATTGAAGAAAAAATAATATTGCCATATCTTTACCATAGTGATGGTTTCTATATGTGTAAATTAGAAAAAGGAAGATAGTATGAAATTATTATATGATTATTCATTAGATAAATTAGGTGAGTATTTTGTTGCTCATAATCAAAAACCATTTAGAGCGAAACAAATCTTTAGTTGGTTATACCAAAAACAAGTATCTTCTTTTGAACAAATGAGTGATATCTCTAAAGATGTCCGTGCTACTTTAAAAGAAGAGTTTGTAATTGATAATCTAACAATACAAGAGAAACAAGTATCCTCAGATGGAACTATTAAATATTTATTCGTTTTAGAGGATGGTCATTTAATTGAAGCCGTTTTAATGGTTCATGATTATGGTAAATCCCTATGTGTAACAAGCCAAGTAGGGTGTAATATGAAATGTACCTTCTGTGCTAGTGGACTATTACGCTGTCAACGGAATTTAACGCCTGGAGAAATGGTTGCTCAGATTATGAAAGTCCAACAAGATACTGGTGAAAGAATTTCTCATGTAGTTGTTATGGGAACAGGAGAACCTTTTGACAATTATGATAATGTAATGGAGTTTGTTCGTATTATCAATCATCCTCATGGTCTAGCAATTGGTGCTAGACATATTACAATTTCAACTTGTGGATTGGTTGATAAGATTTTAAAATATAAAGATGAGGGGCTACAAACAAATTTAGCGATTTCTTTACATGCTCCTAATGATAAAATACGTAATGAGTTAATGCCAATAAATATTAGATATCCTATGGATGTGTTACGTGAAGCGATTAGTGAATATATAAAAACAACAAATCGCCGTGTAACATTCGAATATATAATGTTGAAAGATGTAAATGATGATATCATTTATGCAAGACAACTAGCACACTATAGTAAAGGATTGAATGTATATATTAATTTAATTCCTTATAATAGTGTTGATGAGAATGGTTATCAGCCAAGTGATAAACAGACTATCGAAATATTTAAAAATGAATTATTAAGATTACATATTAATGTAACCGTGCGTAAAGAACATGGGCAAGACATTGATGGGGCTTGTGGACAATTACGCGCTAAAAGAAGTGAGGTGGAATAATGAATTATTATGCAAAAACCGATATTGGACAAGTACGTTCAAAAAATCAAGACCAAGCATTTGTTGGAGCGAATTTAAAAAACCAAGTACTAGCAGTAGTTTGTGATGGTATGGGTGGACATAAAGCTGGGGAAATCGCTTCTAGATTAGTAATGGATCATATCACAGGATGTTTTAAGTCAAATCCGGCTTTCTTAAATGAAGAAGAAGTAAAAGCATGGATTATGGAAACTATCTTACAATCCAATACAATTGTTCAAAAGATGGCTAAAGGAAACAAGGATCATGAAGGAATGGGGACAACTGTTGTTTTAGCTATTTTAATGGAAGATATTCTATATGTTAGTCATGTTGGAGATAGTCGTGCGTATACTTGTGATAATGAACAAATAGTACAAGTAACAAAAGACCATACATTAGTTAATGCGTTAATTGATCAGGGAGCTATTAACCAAGAAGAAGCTAAACATCACAGTCAAAAGAATGTATTATTACAAGCGATTGGTGCTAGTGAAGATGTTACGCCATCGTTTTATAGTATGGATTTCAAAGATAAAACATTATTACTTTGTTCAGATGGATTATATAATGCAGTAGATGAGGATACAATTTTGGGAATTTTAAAGGAAGAGATGAGAGTTGATGAAAAAGTGAGGACATTAATTGATTGTGCCAACAAACAAGGTGGACATGATAATATTGCTGTCAGCATCATCGAGTCTGGAGGGATGTAAAAATGCAAAAGATTATTGCTGAACGTTATGAAATATTAGATCTAATTGGACAAGGTGGAATGGCAGATGTATATTTAGCCCGTGATACGATTTTAAATCGTACTATCGCGATTAAGATTTTACGAACAGGATTAGCCAAAGACCCTGTTTATGTTACTCGCTTTCAAAGAGAAGCAAGTGCAGCCGCGGCATTGTCCCATAAAAATATAGTTGAAATCTATGATGTAGGTGAAGATGGAAATCAATACTATATTGTTATGGAATATGTTCCAGGAACAACATTAAAAGAATTGATTAGTAAACGCGGGGCCTTACATGTTGTAGAAGCCATTGATATTATGAAACAAGTAGTGGCTGGTACAGCGAAAGCCCATCAATTGGGAATTGTACATCGTGATTTAAAGCCACAAAATATTTTAGTGACAGATAGTGGAACAGCTAAAATTGCAGATTTTGGAATTGCATCGATGCAATCTTTAGCACAAGTAACACAAACAGATGTTATTATGGGTTCTTTACACTATTTAGCACCAGAATTAGCTCGTGGAGAAAAAGCGACGAATCAAAGCGATATTTATGCTTTAGGAATTGTTTTATATGAATTATTAAGAGGAGAAGTTCCGTTTAATGGGGAGTCTCCTGTGAATATTGCTTTAAAACATATGCAAGAAGAATTGCCTTCTATTCGTGAATTTAATCCTTCTATTCCACAATCTGTAGAAAATATTATTACGAAAGCAACGGCAAAAAATCTAAAGGACCGCTATCATAATGTTAGTGCAATGTTAGATGATATTACGTATTGTATGGAGCGTGAAGAAGAAAAACTAGTATTCACATATGCACAAAATGAAGATCCAACAATTGTGTTAGATCCTCGTTCTATGTATAATGGTCAAACTGGTGAAATGAAAGATGTTAGTAAAGACACATCTGATGAAAAAGAAAAGAAGGGATTACTTTCTAAAATTGCGGCCTTACCATTAGCTGCTAAAATTGGAATGGGTGTAGGAGCTGCAGTCCTTATCGGATTATTAGTGTATTTCTTATTCTTTAGAGGAGGAAGTACGGATACCAATCTAATGCCTGATTTGGCTGGAAAAACCCAAGAAGAAGCAAAAGATATTATGAAAGAGTATGAAGTGACTTTTGATGATGAAATGACAGAAGAATTATCAGATAAATATGAAAAAGGACAAATTATTAAAACAGATCCTGCCAAAGGAAAATCGATAAAAAAAGACGATGTTATTAAACTAACAATATCTAGTGGGAAATATATTGTCATTGGTGACTACCTTGGTAAAGATTATGTAAGTATAAAGAAGGATTTAGAAGATCAAGGATTCTATGTTGATATCAAGGAAGAAGTATCGGATGAAAAAGCTGGTACTATTCTAGAACAAAGCCTTTCTAAAAATACTAAAGTTGATCCAAATGATGAAGATAAGGAGATTACTTTGACAGTCTCTAAAGGTAGTGCCATTGTTATTGATAATTATGTAGGTATGACATATGATCAAGCATATGCGGAATTAGATGGGTTAGGATTTAAAATAACGAAAGTAGAAGTTGAAGATGACGCAACTGCTGGTACAGTAATTGCCCAAAGTAAAAATTCTGGAACATCATTTGATCCAGATGGTGATTTGACAATCACTTTAACAGTATCCAAAGGAAAGAGTTATTCAGTGCCAAGTGTTATTGGAATGAATTATGAGTCTGCTAAGACATATTTAGAGTCTTTGGGATATAAAGTAAAAACAGAAAAAGGTATGACTGCTGCTTCAGGACCAGATTCTTTTGCGGTGTATCAACAAACACCAAACGCTGGTACAACAGAAAGTTCACCAGGAACGGTTACCTTAACATATTACGGAGAGTTTAAAGAAGAAACAGGAGATGAATAATGAATAGAGGACGAATTATAAAAGCATTAGCTGGCTTCTATTATGTAGAAACAGGTACAGATATTGTCCAATGTCGTGCTCGTGGTAAATTTCGAAAAGATGAGATAAAACCATTAGTAGGAGATGAGGTGCAGTATACTGTTGAAGATGATAATGATGGGTATATTATGAAAATATTACCACGTCGTAATGAATTAGTTCGTCCACCTATTTGTAATATTGACCAAGCGTTATTAGTATTCTCTTGTAAGGAACCTGATTTTTCAACACTGTTATTAGATAAGTTTTTATTAATTATTGAAAATCTATCAATAGAGCCTATTATTTGTATTTCTAAAATGGATTTAGATACCAATAATGAAATGAAAAAATATGTAGTAGAATACAAAAAGGCAGGGTATCAAGTGTTGGAAATATCTTCCCTAAAAAAAGAGGGATTAGATATCTTAAAGTCAATCTTTAAAAATAAAGTAACAGTCATAACAGGTCAAAGTGGAGTTGGTAAATCCAGTCTACTTAATGCCTTGGATGATGGTTTAAACATTGAAACAAAAGCGATATCTAAAGCTTTAGGCCGAGGAAAACATACAACTCGTCATGTGGAATTATTACCATTGTTTGGTGGTAAAGTAGCTGATACTCCAGGGTTCTCCTCATTAGAACTAGAGATGGAACCAATAGAAGCAGCTGTAGCTTATCGTGATTTTAATAAGTATAGTGAAACGTGTAAATTTAGAGGTTGCTTACATGATAGTGAACCACATTGTGGTGTTAAAGAAGCACTAAATAATGGGGATATTGCGAAAGAACGATATCTTCATTATTTACAATATTTAGAAGAAGTAAAAAAGAAGAAGGAGGAACAGTATGGTTAAGATAGCTCCATCGTTATTAGCAGCGAATTTCGCAAATCTCCAACAAGAAATAGAAGATATTACTATAGGCGGTGCAGATTGGATTCATTATGATGTTATGGATGGACATTTTGTTCCTAATATTTCTTTTGGTTATAGTATTTTAAATGATATTCAAAAAGTAACGGATTTATATTTGGATGTCCATTTAATGATTAGTGAACCTAGAAAATACGTTGATGAATTTATCAAAGCAGGGGCCTCTTTAATTGTCTTTCATATTGAAGCAATGGATAATGAAGAAAAAACCCAATCTTTAATTGAATACATAAAGAAACAAGGAAAAGATGTCGGGTTAAGTATTAAACCAGATACACCAGTTAGTGTTATTGAAACATATCTATCAATGTTGGATGTCGTTTTAGTAATGTCTGTAGAACCAGGATTTGGAGGACAATCTTTTAATCCAAGTGCTATTGATAAAATAAAACAATTATATAAATATCGTGAAATGAATCAGTATCATTATCTTATAGAAGTAGATGGTGGAATTAACAGTGAAACAGCATTGCCTTGTAAAGAAGCAGGTGTTGATGTATTAGTAGCTGGAAGTTCTGTTTTTAATACTGCAGATTATAAGGAAGCTATTACTAAATTGTTATGAAAAAAATAGGAATATGTGGTGGAGCAGATGTTAATCTTACATTAAATGCTTCACTTTCTTATATAGGAGTAGATCACGGTATTGAGTCATTATTAGAACAAGGAATTACCCCCATTATTGGAGTTGGAGATTTTGATTCTATTAAAGATAAGGAATTATTGAAAAGAATAGATATCGAGATATTACCAACAAGAAAAGATATTACAGATACACATTATGCAATTGATTGGGCGATAGAAAAAGGATATCAAGAAATAGAACTATATGGTGTTACAGGTGGAAGAATAGATCATTATATGGCAATATTATGTTTATTACAAAAATATTCAAATACAAATATTACTATTTTAGATAACCAGAATAAAATCATGTTATTACCTGCTGGTAAACATCAAATAATGAAAAGTAAATATACCTATTTTTCATTATTCGCAATAGAATCAACATATATAACCCTTACTTCTTGTGAATATCCTTTAGGTAATTATTATCTAACAAAAGAAGACCCACTTTGTGTATCCAATCAAATTGTGGATTCATATGTAAATATTGAAAGTACAAAAGATGTTATTTTTATTCAATCTAAGGATAAATAATAACCATCTTTTTTTTCTTGCATATAGTATAGTAGGAGGATAACAAAATGGATGACTTACTTCCAGATATTGATCCTAAAACCTATACTGGAACAGCAGTAGCAGCAGGTTATGTATTAACAGAATTATTAAATGTTAATGAACAATTAGCATTAGCGAATTGGTTAGAATTAGTGGCAGATATTCTTGAAACAAATGTTGAATGGATTGGCCTTATGAAATTACAAGAGGAAAAAATAAAAACTGCTATGGAAAAAGCAGAAGGTAAAACAGATGCATCTTCTTCTACTGAAAAAGAGGAATTAAATACTGCAGAATTATATGAATTGATTGTACAAATGAAATCAGATTTAACACATATTAAAAATAATATGTAATAAATGTTTAGGATGGTTCCTTAAGGTTTACATGCTAAACATTTTATATTATAATAACGTCGTACCAATATGATGTTTTATAACATTTTGGGATGCTTAAAATCTGTAGACAGTAACAAAATTTTGATATCTTGGCGGAATCATATAATATAGTTTTGTTATCTTAGCATTCTGTTTTTGGTATAAATTCTCCAGAAAAGGCATTTAATGCTTTTTCTTTTTTTGTGTTTTTAGCACTTAGATATTGACAGTGCTAAAAAGAGGTGTATAATAATATTAGCACTTATATATACAGAGTGCTAAAGGAGGCAAAATATGAATATTGAACAATGGACAGTGAAGATGCAAGAAGCATTTCAAAAGGCGGGGCAATTAGCTCTTGAACATAAGCACCAAGTGATTGATGTAGAACATATTTTATTCTCGTTATTAGAAGATAGTAGTGGAATCTTTTATCGTGTTCTAACAAAAAAAGAAGTCTCTCTTTCATCATTGAAGGAATTTTTGTTACAACGATTAAATGATAAACCAAAAGTTGATAATATAGACATTAATAGTATTCGAATATCATATGATGTTAATCAATGGATTAGTAATGCAATGACCATTATGAAACAATATAAGGATGAGTATCTTAGTGTAGAACATTTACTTATTGCAATTTATGATATCCATAGTGGATGGATAGAAGATATGATTAAAGAATTTAATTTAAATAAAAAAGATGTAGAAAAGATTATTAAAGAAATGCGAGGTGGACATATGGTAGATAATCAAAACCCAGAGAATCAATATGAAGTATTAGAAAAGTATGGTAGAGATTTAATTAAAGATGTAGAAGATGGGAAACTGGATCCCGTAATTGGTAGAGATGAAGAAATTCGTCGAGTTATTCAAATTCTTTCTCGTAAAACGAAAAACAATCCTATTTTAATTGGTGAACCAGGTGTTGGTAAAACAGCGATTGTTGAAGGTTTAGCTTGGCGTATATTTAAAAATGATGTACCTACTAGTTTGCATAATAAGATTGTGTATGAACTAGATTTAGGGGCATTAATAGCAGGTGCTAAATATCGTGGTGAATTTGAAGAACGATTAAAAGCAGTACTTCAAGAAATTAAGAAGGCGGAAGGACAAATCATTCTATTTATTGATGAAATTCATCAGCTAGTTGGTGCTGGTAAAACCGATGGAGCCATGGATGCTGCAAACTTATTAAAACCAATGTTAGCACGTGGTGAATTACATTGTATTGGGGCAACAACATTAGATGAGTATCGTAAGTATATTGAGAAAGATGCAGCTTTAGAAAGACGTTTTCAAAAAGTTCAAGTTGAAGAACCAGATCAAGATGATACGATTGCCATATTGCGTGGTCTAAAAGACAGTTTTGAATCTCATCACGGGGTTCAAATTACAGACAATGCAATTATTGGAGCTGTTAATATGTCACAAAGATATATTACAGATCGTTTTTTACCTGATAAAGCAATAGATTTAATTGATGAAGCTTGTGCTTCTATTCGTATGGAAATCGATTCTTTACCAGTAGAATTAGATGTAATTACAAGAGAGAAGAATCGTTTAGAAATGGAACGTATATCTATTGAAAAAGAAGATAAAAGTACTGAAAATGAAAAACGATTACAAGATATTAAGAGTCGTATTGCTTCATTAAATGAACAAGAAATTGGATTAACAGATAAATGGAAAGAAGAAAAGAAATCCTTGGATCGAGTAAAAGAATTAAAAGATCAAAAAGTAAAATTAGAAACACTGAAAGATAAATACCAAACTGAAGGAAATTTGGAAGAAGCTTCTAAAATTCAATATCAAACATTACCACAAGTAGAAA
>JBKEBJ010000198.1:0-7512 GCA_047973105.1 Coprobacillaceae bacterium
GATTTTGAATAAATACCATTTACTTTATCACTATATGTATATGATACAGCACCGTACTTAGCAGTCGCTTTAGGCGCATTGATTAACATATTATACGATCCTTCTTCCCAACCTTCGATTGTTAATGGTTGTGTCCATTCATTTTGTGCCTTTTCAGATATCTCCTTTTCACCAATAGTAAATTGTCTTATGTTTTCTAAACCGGTATAGATTTCTGTTTCTTCTACTGTCGCCTTTACATAATATGTTCCTGCAGTGCTAGGAACCAGTGATGAATAAACTCCATCTTCTTTATCACTATACGAATATGTCACAACCCCATACTTAGCTGTTGCTTTTGGAGCATTTATACTTTCATTATATTCCCCTTCTACCCAACCTTCGATTGATAGTTCTTCTACCCATGTATTTTGTACAGGTCCTGGCAGAATTTGATATTCTTGAATAGCCTCCAAACCAGAGTACTCTTTTGTATCCAATACTGTTGCCTTTACATAATAGGTTCCTGGAGTCCAAGGCTCACTTAATGAATATTGTCCATTTAATTGATCGCTATAAGTAAACCTAACCAACCCATATTTAGCCTTTGCTTTTGGTTTGTTGATTAATGGATCATAATCGCCCACTGTCCAACTTTGAATACTAAGTTCTTCTATCCATTCATTTTTTACTTTTGATGAAAAATATATCTCAACATTTAATTCTACTGTATTATTCGCTTTATATTTATATGTAACATAACTATTTGGAACTGCTATTGTAAGAGTAGTATCATTCAAAGTTGCACCCGTTACATCAATAATATTTTCTTTTTCTATTTCTGGATCTAATTCTTTCAAATTAAAGGTATTCTTTTCTGCAATATTAATAATATGACTACTGCTTAACCCTTGGTTAGATATATATTCTTTATCCAACAATTTTAGGCTAACCATCTTACTACTAGTAAAGAATAATTGATTCAATAAAGGATTATTACGCACATCTAGTGTATATAAATAATTAGAGTTACAATTTAACTCCATTAGATTTGGACATTCACTTATATTTAAAGTTTTAAGTTTTCCATATGGTATTCTTAATTTTGTTAAATTTGGCTTATCCTCTAATTCTAAAGTTTCCATATTTTGAAGAATGCAGTCAATAACCTCTAAATCTGTATTGTTTCTCAAATCTAAAGAAATCATTTTTTGATCTATTATATATAATGATTTTAATTTAGGATTATTACTTAAATCTATTGTTTCTAGCGCACTACTTATTGATAATTTCTCTAAGGATGGCAAATTTCTTATATCTACATCTTTTATCAAATTATCAAAAGCAGATATACTTTTCAAATATATATTGTTTCCAAAAACAATCTTTTCTAATGCGTTCTCTTCACAATATAATTTTTGTAACATTAGATTATGACTCAAATTTAATTCTGTTAAATAATTATTAGAGACATCCAATGTTACTACATTCTCAAAATATTCAATGCCCTTTAATGACGATATAGATTGCCCTTTTAATGTTATTGTCGTCATGTTTTTTATAGTATTACCAACATATCCATCACTAGTTCCATTTTTCAATGCAAAAGCACGAAATTTTTCATCTGGGAAAGTCTCCTCGTTTATTGGAATAATTTCAGATTCATTTGCAGATATTGGAATAATAAATTGCAAGCAAATCGATAGTGGTAATAATATAGCCAGTATTTTTTTCATTTACCTTCTCCTCCCTTAGTTAAATCAATAATCATATTTAGTATGTACCAAAATAGCTCAACAGGTAGAATTCTTGTTCTTACTATTCATCATTATTGATATATATATATTATTATATCTTAATTATAAAATAAAAATACCCAATCTCTACTTTTTATCCTCTTTTTCAATATTTTTATAAGTAACAAAAAGACTTTTGATACAAGGATATATCAAAAATCTTTATTATTTGTATATGTTTATTTTTTTATATAAGCGTTAGCTGTAGTACCTGGTGCTACTCCACCTTTTTTAACCAATACTACTTCTACTGCCTCTAATCTCTTTGACATTCCTGATGTTCCTGCTGATTCTCCGTTCTTTGCCCAGCCTAACCAGCCATAATCTTCTGCATGTACTCGATAATATATATCATATTGTTTGGACATCTCTCCAGTCAATTTAATTTCCGTTGCTTCTAATCGTTTTAATTGGCCTGATGTTCCTGACATTTCTCCATTGCTTTTCCAATTTTGCCATCCAATGTCCTGTATATGTGTTCGATACTGAATATTCCCAGTATATTCTTGATCCCATAACACCAACTTAATTCCTTCTAAGCGTTTTGATTGGCTTTGAGTTCCTGACATTTGACTATTTACCTTCCACTCTTGCCATCCAATATCTTGTATATGTGTTTGATATCTTATCTGATTTTTTACAAAAGCATTACTTGTTTCTCCCGGTGCAGGTTCACCTTTTTTGACTAATACTATTTCTATTGCTTCTAATCGTTTTAATAGTCCTTCTGTACCTGCTGATTCTCCATTCTTTGCCCAACCTAACCAGCCATAATCTTCTGCATGTACTCGATAATATACATCATACTGTTGAGCTAAATCATCAGTTAGTCTAATACGTAATGCTTCTATTCTTTTTAATTGTCCTGATGTTCCTGCAATCGCATCATTTGTTTTCCACTCTTGCCATCCAATATCTTGAACATGTGCTTGATATTCAACATCACCAAGATAATCATTGTTAGTTACCTTAATTTTCAATGCCTCTAACCTCTTAGAGCTTGCCATTGTTCCTGCTGTTTGTCCGTTTTTCACATATCCTTGCCATCCTAAATCTTGTACATGTGTCGTATAGTGTATTTCTGGTATAGCATTAATAACTACAATATCACAAGTTGCAGTTTTTCCATTTACTGATGTAGCTGTTATCTTTGCTTGTCCTTCTTTATGGGCCGTTATCTTTCCATTTTCATCTACTGATACAATACTTGTATCACTACTACTCCACGTAACCTTTGTATTAATGTTCGCAGACTCTGGATTATAACTTACTTCCAATAATTCTGACTTCCCTTTTTCTAAAGTAAGTGTATTTTTATTTAATGTTATAGATTCTACATCAACAGACTTTTCTAGAGTTACTCTAATAGCTGTGATTTTATTTCCCTTTTCTGTTCCTAAAGTTTCTCCATTTGTGGCCCATTTTGACCAACCTTCATTAGCAAAATATACTTGATACTTTAATATATATCCTTCTAAATCCGTCAATTCTAGCATTAATGCATATATCTCTTGTGATTTCCCAACACTTCCTACATCCGTTTCATCTTCTATATTCTCAAAGGTTTTCCATCCTTCATTTTGCATGCATACCTTACTTTTTATATTGTAGTTACTAACATTTTCAATACCGATTCTGATAGCTTCCATTCGCCAAGTTCCCGTAGTATCACCTGAAACCATGCCATTTGGTGCGTAATCACTCCATCCAATTTCTGCTACATGAGATTTATAGTATAACCCTGGTTCTGTTATAATAACACTTGAATCCGCTACTAATTTAAATTCAATTGCTTGAATATTACTTCCTGTAGTTCCTGCTGAACTTCCTTGTGGAGTCCAATTTTGCCATCCAACTTCGCTACTATGTACTCGATAATACAGTTTATATCCTGCTACATTTTTTAAATCAAAATTAACGAATTGAATTGACTTATTTTTTTCACCAATATTTGTATTACTATCAATATAATCATAATTTGTCCATCCATTATTACTACTCACTTGACCTGTTAGATATGCTGATTTAGGCATATTTAACATTGTAATATTCATTGTATATAAGTCTAATCCCCTACCCGTAGTTCCAGCTGTATTTAATTCTGTAAAGTATGGTAATTGACCAACACCTTGACTATATGCACGATAATCCAAGGTAGGTTCATCGGGTGCTTTTCCAGTTTTAGCCCCTGTTGTATTTTGAGTATCATATCCATAGAAATCTGAAAAACAATTAAGATCTACATTTCCAGATACTCCGGGTACTGTTCCATCTGATCGATATTGCCACCCGTATAATCCTGAATAATAATTATTGGTAAATGTCATTGCTGGACCATATTGTGCTACCCACGAAACATATTTATGTATATTAGGGCTATTCAAATTATTCTGCAAATAACTTTTATAGCTATATACATGTGTTTTATATCCTGCTTGTTCCATTCTACCTATAAATATATTAACAATACTTTCATAGGTAGAAATAGAAATACCATTAGTGTATGAGTTTCCTTCTAAATCTAAATAGACAGGATATGTCATATCTGAGGGTCTAACGCCTCTACTTGTTAATCTTGTTAATATAGAAATCAAATAATTTGCTTCACTTAATGCTTCAGATGCATTTGTTGCATAACTATACAAGTACACTCCAAATGGCATATTTATATTTTTACACGCTTGCATATTCTCATTAAACTTACTGTCTTCTCTAATGCTTCCTGTTCCATAAGAAGTCGCTCTAAGAATAGCTCCATCAACTCCTCCATTTTTAGCAGTAGGCCAATCAATAGTCCCGTTATAAAGAGATACATCAATTACCTTCTTACTTTCTCCATACCCAACTTTGTTTCCATATCCATCATACATAACCTTTTTTCCATCTTCAGTTCCCCAACGGATATCGTTAACTGTTGCACGACTTTGAATAGCATCAGGATTAGACAATACACCATCCTCTATATCTCCATCTAATATAACTTCGTCTGGTTCTACACCATTGAAAGAACCAGTATCGATATCACTATTCTCTGTTACACTATTACTTTCATTAACATCCATCTCATCATCATTAGCACTAACCACCGAATTCGTAATCATATTACTACATATTAAAGTTATTAATAATGTACTTATTCCTATTTTTCTCATTACTTACACCCCTTTTTATAACATACCTATAAATTATAACATAATCCACTTTTGATACAAATAAAAAGGATATTTTCACACCAAGTTGCAATTAATGTGACTTTATATCCTGTTATTTACTTATTACTTTCTTCTGCTTTAATATAAAATTTATTTAATGCCTTAGCTACAAAATTTGGCCAAAATCTTTTGAATAAAACTAAATCTTCCTTTGTTCTTATATTATCATTAATAATCTCTGTTGTTGTTGATTCATCATGAACTCGATGTCCCATTAATTTTTCATTAATAAATAAAAACGCCCCATTGATTCTAGAAATTTTTTCCCATGCATGCCAGTCAACATTACATTTCAAATTGCATTTAAAAATATCATTCGTTTGTATGTTTTCTTTGACAAAAGTCACAGCTGGACAACAGATTGCATTACCAAATCTAAGAGAAAGTCTTCTTCCAAATTTTCTCTTAGCCAAAAACCTTATTCTTAAAGGTAATAACAAAATCCTTTTTATTTTTAGATTTGTATTATTATATACTTTATTATTATCACGAATTTCATAATAGTCACTAAAAATAATAGTACTATCTTTTTCCTTCTCATATCCTTCTACCATTTTTTGAGCATATGTATTATCATAAATATCATCTTGATGCGCCACTGTTACTAATTTTGATTGTCCACAAGATACAGCAAAATCGAAATCATAGCCTATTCCCATTCCTGGATCGGGATTTTCTATAACCTCTAATTGATATGATTTAGCCATCTGATCAATAAACGGGTTTCTTGTAGAAGTAGCAATTACTACTTTGCTAGGATAGGTTTGATTCATTGTTGATTCAATACAATCTTTTAAATACTTAGATTCCTTATAAGCTAGTACAACAAAGGTATGCATAATTTTTCTCCTTATCTACTTAACGCGCTATCGTTCATTTGGCGTAAAAATCTTTTCAATGCTATACGATGTAAAGGAGAGTATAATGATCTAGGTAATATCTTATATAACAGTCTTTGAACTTTAAAGATAGTACTATAATTGACAATTTTTTTTGGCATATCCTTCCATGGAGATAATGCCAAATATTTATCATATATAGCATTTTGAGGATGGATATTGTTTTGTTCCCATGGTCTTCCTGTCATTGCTCCCATACAGTGATATATAATTGGGTCTTTATAGGCCTCTTCTATAAGCTTTATATCGCTATAGTATTCTGGCTTAAGGTTATATATTTTAATTGATTCCTTAATACCATAAATATAGAAACCACTATTAAAATTGTATTTAAGATGTAAGTATTTTATTTTGCTTCTAAATAAAACATTTATTATATCCTGATCTACAGTAAAATATCTATTTCTAACATTTAAGAGATGATGTGTTATTTTTTCTTCACATTGATTTTCTCTCCAATACTTTTGATTAATCAGTAATACACCACAATTATAATACTTATCATTTTCTGGAACATCAACTAGTGTCTTGTACTCATTTAAAATACAATCGTATGTTGCTGCACAAACACAATCTGTCAAATCCATTTCTAATAACTCGTCTAATGGATGATTAATAACTGTATCACCATCAAGTTGTAACACTCTATCAGTAGGAATATTCAAACTTTTTATCGCAAATAATTTGAAGTACGTTGTATATGTATTCTTATATGGTTCTACTTTTAGTTCTTTTAATTTTTGAAGTATCGATTCTGTGTCCACAACTATTAAGTTTCTATTGTATTTATCACATACTGATTTCATTCTTGAGATATTTTCTTCAGAAATATTATCATTTAAAAGATAAATATTAATGTCTGATAAGTGCTTGTTATTTTCTAAAAGAGAAACTATTGACACTCCTGTAATTTCTGCATAGTTATTATCACTTTGGTATAATACATTTAATATTTTTTCCATACTATCTTCCTCTCCTAAATAATAATTTTCCCCAACTAAATTTACTATATAAATTTATCGCAAAAATTACTAGTTTACTATTATATTTTTTTTCCATTCCTAGTGCTGCTTTTAATGGTCCATAATCAATATTATTGTAACCTCTTACCATTATTTCATGTATTACTGCCGAACGAGAAGCTAATTTCTTACATTTTTTCTCATTATATTTAAATGTTTTCGCAATTTGATATGTATGAAAATATGAGGCTTTGATAGAATCATCACACACTTTTTGTTTCAAAGATTGATTTTCATATACTCCCCTTGTTGCTAAAACAACCGGCACAAAAGCAATAGAATGATAATAGTTCATTTTAGAATTAAATACAGAATCCGAATTAGGAAAATATGCATCATCTGATCCGCCCACATCTAGTACTTTTTCTTTATTCAGAAACAAGCATGTAGATATTGCATAAATATCCTTCATATTATCCTTTAGATTTAGTGGTATCGCTTTTCCACCTCTTAGTTTAACAAATAATTGTATTAAACTATTAAAGCATCTTCTTAAGAATGTTGGCTCTTGTACATTTTCTCTTTCATCAAGAAAATCAACATATACACCTATTAAACCATACTCTGGATTTAGTTTTACTATTTGTGTCATTTGCGATAAATA
>JBKEBJ010000203.1:0-4393 GCA_047973105.1 Coprobacillaceae bacterium
ATTCTACTACTGGTTATTATGTAATTGCTCCAGTAGAAAATACGAAATATGAGGTAGGTATGCCATATACTGATGCTAGTGGTAATTTACAATTAATAGCTTCTTCTACAATGGATTTATCACAAGGCGGATTAATGGACAATGAAGGAAATTTAATTCTAGGTGCAGATGTAACAGACATTGTAGGTGGAAAGGTGATTTTACCAAATGGCGGAACTGTAGTAACAGGCGAAGCGACATATACATTTGATGGAAGTACAGTAGTAGGAGAAACAGAATTATCAACAGAAGGAAGCATAGTAATTTCTAATAATACAACTGATGGTACATCCGTAAGTTCTACTATTACTGCAGAGATAAAAACACCAAATGGAAAGGAATCTACAATTACTCTAAATGGTGATGGAGGAGATATAGAAGTTCCTTCTGGAAGTACAGTAGTCAATAATGATGGTAGTGAAACATATCTAACAGGTGGAGGAATGGTAAATGATGAGGGGACAATTACATCTTCTGAAATCACAATTACAGTGCCTGCAGATAAAGTAAACAATATTACAATCGATGGAAATAATGTCACAATGCCAGCTGGTTCAATTATTAATGAAGGAACAACAAATATTACATATCCAGGTGATATAATATATAATACTGAAAATAATACAATCAAATATTTACCAGTAGATAATCTACTGATAGAAGATGGAACGAATATTCAAGAAGGTATAACACAAGAGGATATTAATGAGGCACAAAACATCGTTAATCAATTGCCTGATGGAGAATTGAAAACACAATTACAAGACAAAATTGATAGTGCACAAGATATTTTAAATGCCAAAGAAGCAGTAGAAGATTTATTTGATGGGAATGGGAATATCAAAGACACAGTAACCCAAGAAGATATTAATAATGCGCAAGACTTAGTAAACCAATTACCAAATGGTGCGTTAAAGGAAGAATTACAAGCATTAATTAATGAAGCACAGAAACAATTGAATATTAAAACAGGATTACAAACAGGAATAATTGTACCAAATACAAATAAAACAATAACTAATAACACAATAAGTACATCTGATACAACAAATATACTTGCTTATATTACTTTGTTATTAGCCTCAGTGATAATAACATATAGTATTAAAAGAAAAAAACAATTATAAAGTAAGTAGGAAAAGAAGGTATAACAGTCTATAGCTTCTTTTTCTCATACATAGGTATTATTTATTGTTAATTTTATGTAAAGTCAATATTAGAAATATTTAAAAGTGCTATAATATCATATAAAGGGAGGTCTTTTTATGGTTTCTTGGTTATTGGTTATTGTCTTTACGTTAATAGCGATTGTATTATTATTAGGAAAAGGAGCTTTTTTAATTGCAGGATATAACACTCTTAACCCTAAAGAGAAAAAGAAATATAATGAAAAGAAAATCTGTCGCATTATGGGTGTGGCGACAGGTTGTATGGCATTATGTTTACTTTTATGTAGTATCTATGGCTATGATTTACCTAAAGGATTACAATGTTTATTACCGTGGGGAATCTTAATTCCTATTTTAGTGGCTATCATTCTCACAAATACAATAGGAAAAGCAACTATTGAAGATGAGGAGATTGAAGATTCTAAAAAAAACAAAAGAAATATATTATGGACTGTTGGTTTTGTAACTGTTATTGGAGTTATAGTAACTTTTATACTATTTATGGGAGATGTATCAGTAGATGTAACAAAAGAAAAAATCACTCTGGATGCATCAGGCGTATCGCAAAGAACTATTGCTTATGATGAGATTAGTAGTATTGAGTATGTTGATAATTATGATATTGGATCAAGAATAGGCGGAATAGATTCTTTTGCTTTACAAGCAGGAAAATTTAAAAATGATGATTTAGGGAGATATCGTTTATACTCTTATACAGATTGTAAATCTTATGTTATAATTACAACAGAACAAGAAAGTTTTGTTTTTAATCAGGGAAGTAAAGAAAAAACAAAACGATTATACCAAGAAATTATAGATATAAGAGGAGAATAGAATGGAAGATATTATTTTAACAACAACAGAATTCATACCAGGGTATGAGATTACAGAAATTGTAGGTTTAGCACAAGGAAGTTGTGTTCAAACAAAAAGTTTTGGAAAAGACTTTGGTGCAGGACTTAAAACATTAGTTGGTGGTGAAGTTCGTGCATATACGGATATGATGAATGAATCAAGACAGTTATCTACTAAACGTATGGTCGATAGAGCACGTGATTTAGGAGCCGATGCAATTATATGCGTTCGTTATTCTTCATCAGCAGTTATGCAGGGAGCAGCTGAGATTATGGTTGTAGGAACTGCAGTTCGCATTAGAAAGTTATAAGAATGTCGATAGGATTGTACTTCGCAATGTTAATATGGATAGCTCCTATATTTATTATCATAGCTGGAATCATCTGGGCATTTGGAGACAGAAAAAAAGATGAAGAAGAGTACGAAGAAAACAAGGATGAATTGGATAAATATTAAAAGAAACAATTTTATAATAAAGGATTGTTTCATGAAAAAAGAACAGAGTGTTCATAGTAAGAATACTTGGTTCTTTTTTTATCTTATTATTTACAGGTATAAAAAATATTAAATACATCTTTTATATTTAGTTCTTGGCACGATATACTAACAAATGAATGTGTATTGTCAAAAATAAAATTTCTGTCTGTGTCAGAATAAAATCATACTTTTTATGAATAAAGAATCTAATGTTTTGAGCACAATCATAAGCTAGATGATATTTTTTTATAAATGGTTCATCCCACTCTTCTGTGTTACTAAAACTTTTTGTATTGGTAAGAATTCGTTGTGCTAGAAACTTAATATGTTCAATAAAGCTATGCAAAGTGACAGAATAAGAAGCAAAGCCAGACATAAACTTATACTTTACAAGTTTACATATTTCTAACATCATAATTAACATTTTATCTGTATCTTCAAGTGAAAAACTAAATTTAGCTGCAATAATTAACTTTGTTATTTTCGCTGCATGATTAGTGTTTAATGAAAAATTGTATTCGTTATTAAGTTTTTTTATGATTAATTGGGAAATTTGGAATTCATTATGAAACAATGTATTTGAATTCCATATTGTAAAATGTTTTTCATCGTAAACACTGTCTACAGTATATAAAAAATTACAGAAGGTTACATAAATAGATGTATCGATTTCTTCATGGAGATTATTTTTAATAAAACAAACACTTTCTTTTGTTATGTGTAGATAATCTACTAGGGGAATACATGGGACATTTGTATCCTCTTGATTACTATTAATATTTTTTTCATTCATAAGTCAGCCACCCTTTCTATTTATATTGTAAACTGTATAGTAACTTGACAGTCAATAGCTAAGCTCATAAAATAGTAAATAGAGGTGAGAAGGTGGCAACTAAAATAAACAAAAGTGAGTACTTATCAATTGGACAGTTCGCGAAAGCATCTGGGGTAAGTAGAAAGAATTTAATTTATTATGATTCTATTGGATTATTTTCACCAAAAGTGGTTTTAGATAATGGTTATAGATATTATTATTATCGACAACTATATACTCTAAATATGATTTGTACATTAAAAGAAATTGGAATGCCCTTAAAAGAAATAAAAAATTTTACTAATAATAGAGGACCACAACAAATGATTACTCTTTTTGAAAAACAAAAAGATATAATTGAAAATGAAATTAATAAGCTAATGCAAGTTAGAGATATGATGAATATGCAAATAGAAACAACAAAATTAGCTGAAAAAATAACATTAGGAGAAATTGGTATAGAGTATCATGAGGCGGAAGCTCTTTTTAAAGAAAAACAATTATCTAGAAAAAAAGGAGAGAGTATTACTCTTTCCAAAATGTTATCAACCTTTTCTAAGTATGCAAAAGCTAACGGGTATCATTGTGCATTTCCTTGGGGTATACAGGTAGATATAGGAAAAATAAAAAAGAACGATTTGTTAAATGCAACACAGTTTTATTATCGTGTAAAAAATTCTGAAATCTATAAACCAGCAGGTAGATATGTAGTAACCTATTGTCATGGTATCTTTCAAGAAAGAGAAAGAGTATATAAAAAAATATATAACTATGCAAAAGAGAATGGCTATCATCTTAAAAATGACTTATATGAAGATTGCTTATTAAATGAAATTTCTACTAGTATTCCTGAAAAATACATAGTTAGAGTTTCTGTTCCTATCAAAGATTAACAAAAAAGAAGTAGAAAGACTACTTCTTTCAGACTGTCGACAAACCTATGTTTTAAATAACATGGGTTTGATTCGATAGTCTTTTTTTATTGATATTGTCTTATATATTAAAAAATACACATATCTCTATGTGCTCTTACCATGCC